>NZ_JBFAMX010000125.1:0-23555 GCF_040659615.1 Nonomuraea sp. NPDC049784 | reverse complement strand
GCCGCTGCAACACGTACTGGGTGACCGGCACGCCGAGCGCCGCCTCGTCCAGGTTGTTCTTCTTCAGCGCGGCCTTGTAGGGACAGCGCGATCCGCCCGGCCCGCCTCGGCCACGTGCCCGCCCGGTCGAGCGCCAGCGCCAGCAGCGGCGCCACCACCACGGCCACCATCAACGGCACCACGGCCAGCGACAACGTGAACCACAACGCCCGCCAGACCTCGCCCGTCCTCAGCAGCTCGTGGTAGTTGTCTATCCCCACGAAGTGACTCTCCGTCAGGACGCCGCCGCTCTGGAGGCTGAGCCAGATCGTCTGGACGGTCGGCAGCACGAGCGAGATGAGGGTGCCGAACAGCGCCGGCACGGCCAGCAGCCAGCCCAGCGCTCGAGAAGGTGCCTGTGTAGGGGTGGTGGGGGAAGTCACGTCGCCCGACCCTACGCTGACCGGGCCCCTTCGCGCACCCGAAGAGCGCGCCAGAGCCGGCCGGGATCCGGCCCCGCACGAGGCTTCCTGCCAACCGACCTCGGCGGAAGCTTCCGTGCGAGGAGTCCGGGAAGCGCGCAGGAGCCGCGCGCAAGAGCAAGGGCCCGGCATCGAGCCGAGCCCTCCGCGAACCGGCCGCGTTAGTCCAGCGCCGCCAGCACGTCGTCCGAGACGTCGAAGTTGGCGAAGACGTTCTGCACGTCGTCGCTGTCCTCCAGCGCGTCGATGAGGCGGAACACCTTCTTGGCCCCCTCCTCGTCCAGCGGCACGCTCATCGTCGGCAGGAAGCTCGACTCCGCCGAGTCGTAGTCGATCCCCGCCTCCTGCAGCGCCTTGCGCACCGGCACCAGGTCACCGGCCTCGGAGACGACCTCGAACGAGTCGCCCAGGTCGTTGACCTCCTCGGCGCCGGCGTCGAGCACGGCCATCAGCACGGAGTCCTCGTCGAGCCCGTTCTTGGGGACGATCACGACGCCCTTGCGGTTGAACATGTAGGAGACCGAGCCGGGGTCGGCCAGCGAGCCGCCGTTGCGGGTCAGCGCCACGCGCACTTCGGAGGCGGCGCGGTTGCGGTTGTCGGTGAGGCACTCGATGAGCACCGCGACGCCGCCGGGCGCGTAGCCCTCGTACATGATCGTCTGCCAGTCGGCGCCACCGGCCTCGAGGCCGCCGCCGCGCTTGCGGGCGCGCTCGATGTTGTCGTTGGGCACGGAGTTCTTCTTCGCCTTGAAGATGGCGTCGAAGAGGGTGGGGTTGGCGTCCGGGTCAGGGCCACCGGTCCGTGCCGCCACCTCGATGTTCTTGATGAGCTTCGCGAACAGCTTGCCGCGCTTGGCGTCGAGCGCGGCCTTCTTGTGCTTCGTCGTCGCCCATTTGGAGTGGCCGGACATTACCTAGAGCTCCCTCACCATGTCTACGAAGTAACGGTGCACGCGCGTGTCCCCGGTCAGCTCGGGGTGGAACGACGTCGCGAGCAGCGGCCCTTGACGGACTGCGACGATCCTATCTCCAGGCTCGCACCTGCCCAGCACTTCGACGTCGTCCCCGACGGAATCGACCCAGGGTGCGCGGATGAACACCGCGTGCACCTGCTCCCCCGCGAAGTCCAGGTCGGACTCGAACGAGTCGACCTGGCGGCCGAACGCGTTGCGCCTGACCACCATGTCGATGCCGCCGATGGTCTGCTGGCCGGCCATGCCGTCCTCGATCCTGTCGGCCAGCATGATCATGCCGGCGCAGGAGCCGTAGGCGGGCATGCCTTCCTTGACCCGTATCCGCAGCGGCTGGAGCATGTCGAAGGTCTCGGCGAGCTTCCACATGGTGGTCGACTCCCCGCCGGGGATGACCAGGCCGTCGACCGCGTCCAGCTCGGCCGGCCTGCGCACGGCGGTCGCAGAGGCGCCTGCCTCCTGAAGCATGCGCACATGCTCGCGCACGTCTCCTTGGAGAGCGAGTACACCGATCGTGGGCACAGCCGATCCTTCCGTCTGGGTGCGGGTTCAGACAATTCAACACCAAGATGGCCTGGGATCTTCCTATTGGGCCATCTTCAGGCGACCGGCGTGCCGTTCGGAGGGGACCGGCGATCTCAGTACGTGGGGACCGTCGCGGCGTCGTGCACCGTGTGGTCCTCGTCGACCTTGGACAGTACGCGCAGGTGGTGGCGCCTGGCGTACAGGATGGCCATGCCCACGAGGCAGCAGACGGCGCCGAGCACGTACGGGACGGCGACGCCGATCTCCTCGCCCAGTTTGGTGGCGATGAACGGGGCCAGCGCGCCGCCCATCCAGCGCACGAAGTTGTAGCCGGCGGAGGCGACCGGCCTGGGCGCGTCGGAGACCTCCATGGCCGACTCGGTGAAGACGGTGTTGTTCAGGCCGATGGGGATGCCGGACAGGACGGTGAACACGATGATCCCGGCATGTCCCGACAGCGCGATGCCGATCTGGAACACGGCGAGGAGCGCCAGCGCCAGGTGGAGCACGTTCACCGAGCCGATCTTGCGCTGCAGCGGCGGCGCGGCGAACACCGAGGACAGAGCCACGCAGACGCCCCAGCCGAAGAAGACCGCGCCGATGCCGTAGGGGGACATGTTCAGAATGAACGGGGTGAAGGCCAGCACCGTGAAGAACGCGAAGTTGTAGAAGAGCGCGGTGAAGGCCGTGGTGGACAGGCCGCCGTGGGCGAGCGCCCTGATGGGGGCGCTGAGGCTGGTCTTGGCCGCCGGCTTGGGTGGCGCCTTGAGCAGGGTGACGATCAGTACGAAGCCGACCGCCATGAGGGTGGCGGTGCCGAAGAACGGGGCCCGCCAGTTCCAGTCGCCGAGCAGGGCGCCTACCAGGGGGCCGGCGGAGATGCCCAGGCCGAGCGCGGCCTCGTACAGGATGATGGCCGACTCCGCGCCGCCGCTGGCCGCACCCACGATGACCGCCAGCGCGGTGGCCACGAACAGCGCGTTCCCAAGGCCCCAGCCCGCTCGGAAGCCGACGAGCTCGGCCACGCTGGTGGAGGTTCCGGCGAGCGCGGCGAAAAGGATCACCAGCGTCAGCCCGGCCAGCAGCGTCCGCTTGCCGCCGATGCGGCTGGAGACCCAGCCGGTGATCAGCATGGCCACCGCCGTCACCAGGAAGTAGCTGGTGAACAGCAGCGAGACCTGGCTGGGCGTGGCCTTCAGGCCTTGGGCGATGGAGGGGAGGATGGGGTCGACGAGACCGATGCCCATGAAGGCCACGACCGCCGCGAACGCGGTGGCCCAGACGGATATGGGCTGGCGAAGGATTCCGCCGCCGGATTGCATGGTGCTCCTTTGCTGCGAGCTTGTTGCTTGACGGGCCCTGTCGCTTGACGGGCTTCGGCTGGAGGCGCCTCAGGAGCGGCCGAGCTTCGCCAGGACGGGGAGGGCCGCCGCCAGCGTGGTCCGCTCGTCTTCGGTGAGAGCGGACAGCTCCTGGGTGAGGTACGCGATCCTGGCCTTACGGACGGCGAGCAGCCGTTCGCGTCCCTCACTGGTCAGCTCGACGGTCCTGACCCGCGCATCCGCCGGGTCGGACCCCCGCGCCACCAGCCCCGCGTCCTCCAGCCGGTTGATCTGCACGGTCATGGTGGGGAGCTGCACGCCATGCTCTTCGGCCAGCGCGGTCATCCGGCGCGGCCCGTGCTCGAGCGAGCCCAGAACGCCGTACTGCTGACTGGTGATGGGCTGGCCGGCGACTGTACGCCTGAGCAGGAAAACCAGGTGCCGCAGCACGCTGGATGTCTGCTCGGCCAGACGGGTGGGATCGTCCCTCATGCTTAGCCCAACTAACTTAGCCTGGCTAATATTCCAGGCTGTTGGGGCCGCTGTGCTGGGCATGGTGCCGAGGCTTCCCGTTCCAGGAGCCGGATCCGGCGCCGGCTCCTGGTTCGGGTTCGAGGGCGGAGCCCGTTACGGGCGTTCCGTCTCCAGGCGGACCGTTTCCTCCACCGTCATCTGCTGCGCGACGCGCAGCGTCGGGTCCAGCGGCCGCAGGTATGTCTGCTGCACCCCGGGAACCCGGTCTTCCACGACGAACGTGGCGCGCGTGTAAGCCTCGGCCCCGGGCGCCTGCACCCGCGGCACCACCTTGAAGTCCGACGTCATGAGCTCTCGGTCGATCTTGCTCAGCACGTAACCGCGCTGGTTGTTGTAGAACTTCAGATGCGGGTTGATCGCCAGGAACGGATGCGTCGCCGGGTCCGAGTCGGCGCCGTCGCCACCGGTCGAGATCGAGCTCGCCACCAGTTCGGACCCCACCGAGGGCCCGGTCGGGTCGTCGTAGTCCAGCTTGAGGTCGCTGGCCCAGTGCGCGTGCACGTCGCCGGTCAGCACCACCGCGTTACGCACCTTGGCGTCCACCCAGCCCTGCGTGATGCGCTGGCGGGAGGCCACGTAGCCGTCCCAGGCGTCCATGCTGGTGACCTTGGCGGGCCCGGCGTTGTTGTCACGCTGGGCGAAGAACACCTGCTGGCCGATGATGTCCCACTGCGCCCGCGAATTGTGGAAGCCGTCCACCAGCCACGCCTCCTGCTCCGACCCCGTGATGGAGCGCGCCGGATCCACGGCGGCCGGGCAGTCGCGGTAGCCGTCGCCGCAGCCCTGGTCGTCGCGGTACTGCCGGGTGTCGAGCATGTGGAACGTGGCCAGCCGCCCCCAGCGGATGCGCCGGTAGAGCTGCATGTCGATGCCGCGCGGGATGGAGGTGCGGCGCAGCGGCATGTTCTCGTAGTAGGCGCGGAAGGCGGCCTCGCGCCTGGACAGGAAGTTCGGCTGGGGGACCTCGGGCTTCTCGGGGATCTCGTCGGCCCAGTTGTTGTCGACCTCGTGGTCGTCCCACACCACCAGCCACGGCGCGGCGGCGTGCGCGGCCTGGAGGTCGGGGTCGGCCTTGTACTGGGCGTGGCGCTGGCGGTAGTTGGCCAGGGTCTCCGTCTCGGGGCCCTCGTGATCGCGGACGTTGCCGCCGGGGATGGTGTAGGTGTCCTTGGTGTACTCGTACTGGTAGTCGCCCAGGTGCAGGACGAGGTCCGGGTGATCTTCGGCGAGCCGGCGGTACGAGGTGAAGAAGCCGTGCTCGTACTGGGCGCACGAGACGAACGCCATGGCCAGCGGGCTGCCGTACGAGAGAGGGTGCGGGGCGGTGCGGGCGCGCCCGACCGGCGAGACGTACTTGCCGACGCGGAAGCGGTACCAGTAGTCGCGGTCGGAGCTCAGCCGGTCGACCTCGACGTGCACGCTGTGGCCCCACTCGGGAGTGGCCACGCTGATGCCGGAACGGACGACGCGGCGGCAGTGCTCGTCGGCGTACACCTGCCACTGCACCGTGAACGGCCGCTGCGGCATGCCGCCGAACCCGTCCTCGGCCAGCGGTTGCTGGGCGAGCCTGGTCCACAGCACGAAGCCCTCGTGGTCGGGGTCTCCCGAGGCGACGCCCAGCGTGAAGGGGTCGGTGCTCAGTTCACGGGAGACAGTGGCTTGCGCGGCGGTGGCGGGGATGGTGGCGGCGGCACCTGCCGCTAACCCCGTGACGAGGAAGTGCCGGCGGTTCAGCTTGGACACGATGATGCTCCTGAGACGGTCAAGGGTGAGGGGGACGCCAGGTAGCTTTACTGACGATCATGACCAAGGAGTGAACATCACACAACACGAAAAAGGCGACATCCTTCGCGGATGTCGCCTCTTCCGGCAATTTTCACCGTCGCGTTGTGGTGCACCCTGCCTGCCTTACGGCAGACCATCACCTACCTGCAGTGAGCCGCGGAACGCGTCCCACCGCATGTGATCATGCCACGTGGAAAGGTCAGGTGACCTGCAACGACGCGCCGATTACCAGCCGCGCTCGGCAAGACGGTGCGGCTGCGGGATCTCGTCGACGTTGATGCCGACCATGGCCTCGCCCAGGCCGCGCGAGACCTTGGCGATGACGTCGGGGTCGTCATAGAAGGTGGTGGCCTTGACGATGGCCGCGGCGCGCTTGGCCGGGTCGCCCGACTTGAAGATGCCCGAGCCCACGAACACGCCCTCGGCGCCGAGCTGCATCATCATCGCCGCGTCGGCCGGGGTGGCGATGCCGCCCGCGGTGAACAGCACGACCGGCAGCTTGCCGGTCTTGGCGACCTCGACGACCAGCTCGTACGGGGCCTGCAGCTCCTTGGCGGCGACGTACAACTCGTCCTCGGGCAGCGAGGTGAGGCGCTTGATCTCGGCGCGGATCGTACGCATGTGGGTGACGGCGTTGGAGACGTCGCCGGTGCCGGCCTCACCCTTGGAGCGGATCATCGCCGCGCCCTCGGTGATGCGGCGCATGGCCTCACCCAGGTTGGTGGCCCCGCACACGAACGGCACGGTGAACTGCCACTTGTCGATGTGGTTGGCGTAGTCGGCCGGGGTCAGCACCTCCGACTCGTCCACGTAGTCGACGCCGAGCGCCTGCAGCACCTTGGCCTCGACGAAGTGGCCGATGCGGGCCTTGGCCATCACGGGGATCGACACGGCGCTGATGATGCCGTCGATCATGTCGGGGTCGCTCATCCGGGAAACGCCGCCCTGGGCACGGATGTCGGCGGGCACGCGCTCGAGGGCCATCACGGCGACCGCGCCGGCGTCCTCAGCGATCTTGGCCTGCTCGGGGGTGACGACGTCCATGATGACGCCGCCCTTGAGCATCTCGGCCATGCCGCGCTTGACACGGGCGGTTCCGGTGACGGGGGTGCTTTCAGGCGTGCTGGTCGACACGGTCATCCTCACGGCTCTCACGGCTGGTCGGTAAGTTATCAACCCCATGGTAGGTCCTGAAGGACCCCTCCCCCGACATGCCAAGATGTCAGGATTTATCGCCGTACTTGGACAGATCGGCGGGCTAGGGGATGACGGGTTTGCGGCTGGCGAGCGCGATCCAGACCTGGCCGGGGGCGAAGTTCATCGGCTCGCCGCTCTCGGTGGTGAACGTCGTACCGACGTCTTCTGATTCCCGCTCCCAGTTCGCGTTGTACGCCTTGCCGTCGCGCAGCACGATCGCCTTGCCCTTGCCCACGGTGTGCACGAGCGGCGTATAGCTCTGGTTCTTGTCGTGGAACTCCGAGCGTTCGGTCTTGGTGTACTGCACGACGATCGTGGGTGCGCCGAGCTGGCCGCCCTCCGCCGCCATGTCCTTCTTGCCGTCCTGCCAGATCAGCCACTGCTCCTTCGCCGCCGACCAGGCGAAGGTGAAGCGCGCCCCCGGCCACTTGACCGTGTACGACTTCTTGTCCACGCCGCCCTCGGCCGGGGCGTCGCCGAAGGTGAGGCCGATGTCCTTGGCCTTGCTGGCCTTGGGCGCCTTGGCCAGGAGCTGCTTGGTGTTGGCGAACAGGTTGTAGGGGGCGAAGCGGCCGGGCTGGCGGTAGAACGCGCCCGGGTTACGCGTGTCACCCACGTCGAACAGCGACGCCTTGGCCACGAACGGCAGCATCTTGGTCTGCACGCCCGAGTAGGCGAAGGCCGGCTTGCCGAACTGCGGTGTGATGTGCAGGTCGGAGATGCGGGCGCTGCGGACGGGGCCCACCTTGGGGGGCACCTTTGAGGAGAAGATCGCCATGAGCCTGGTAAGACCCGCTTCGACCTGCTCGATGTAGACGATGTCCGCGCTCTTCAGCCCGAGCTGCGGCTTGCCGGCCGCGGTGTTCTCGATCTTCACCGCGAGCACCGGCTTCAGCTCGTCGTACGGCTTGCCGGTGAACGGGTGCCCCTTGACCGGCTCCGTGGGCCCCTCGCTGGGCGCGACCGTGGCGGCCTGGGGCGCCTGGCCCGGGGCGGGCTCATCCGAGGAACAGGCCGCTACGGGCAGCAGCACGGCCGCGCCGGCCAGTGTGACCGTGATCATCCGGGGTAGCCGCACGTGTGACACTCCTCGCTTCAGCCCAGAAAACGGGATGAAGCTTACTGGCTTCCGCAAATGAGGTCATTCAGTTGCCATAGTCGCCGGCGGATTGTCATCGATCTCGAAGAACTGCGGATATTCCGTATGCCCCGCCAGGCGCAGGGTTCTGGCGAGCCAGCGCCGCTGGGCCGTACGGGTGACCGCCACGGCATTGTTGTAGAAGCGACGCGAATAGACCACCTTGGTCACCGCGGTGTCGAGTTCCTCCAGTAGGTCACTGCCGCCGGGCGGCTCCGACAGCTTCTCCCTGAACCGCTCCTGGTCCACGGCGGCACGCAGGGCCCGCGACAGGTCGCTCTCGGCGTGCTCGCGCTCCTCGGGCCCCGCCGTCCTGGCCTCGTGCGCCGCGGCGGCCAGCACCAGGGAGGTGGCGGGGTCGAGCAGGCGCGATCCGGCCAGCTCCAGCACCACCGCCCTGCGCCGCATCAGCGCGGCGTCCAGCGACTCCTGGGCCAGCTCGAGCCGGATGTGCAGGCGGTCGAGCCGGCCCGCGCGCCAGGAGATGTAGACGGCCGTGAGCACCACGACGATGCCCACGATCAGCACGATCATGGTCGAGGTCAACGGTCATCCTCCATGTGGCCGGCAGCGCGTCCCAGCGTCACAGGTCCTCCTCCACGCGCCCGGCGCCGCTCGTGGTGACCGTCTCGTAGACGCGTACGACGTCGCGCGCCACCGTCGACCAGTCGTACTTGCGCACCGCCACCAGCGCCTCGGCGGCCAGCTTGGCCCGGCGCTCAGGCGCGTCGAGCAGTGTGACGGCCTCCCGCGCCAGCGAGGCCGCGTCGCCGTTGGCGAACAGCGCGCCCGCCTGCCCGTCGCCGAGCACCTTACGGAAGGCCGGGATGTCGCTGGCCAGCACCGTCGCCCCGGACGCCATGGCCTCGGCCAGCACGATGCCGAAGCTCTCCCCTCGCGTGTTGGGGGCGCAGAAGACGTCGACCGAGTGGTACGCGCGGATCTTGTCGGCCTCGCTCACCATGCCCAGCACGGTCACCCGGTCGTGGAACCGCTTGGGCACCCGCTCGAACACGTCCTTGGCGTCGCCGGGCCCGGCGATCAGCAGCTTCAGCTCGGGCCGCTCGGCCGCCAGCGTCTTGAACGCGTCGAGCAGGATCGGCAGCCCCTTGCGCTCCTCGTCCATCCGGCCCAGGAAGCCGATCGTGGCGCCGTCGGGCCCCCAGCCGTCGAGCGGCTCGGCCTCGGTGTAGCGGGAGACGGTGACGCCGTTCGGGATCAGCACGGCGTCGCCGCCGAACTGCTCGACCAGGCTCTTGCGGGCCGCGTCGGAGACCGCGATGCGGCCGCTCAGCTTCTCCAGCGCGCTGCGCAGCAGCGGCTCGGCCACCGCGATGGCGCGCGAGCGCGTGAACGACGCGTGGAACGTGGCCACGATCGGCCCCTTGGCCGCCCAGCAGGCCAGCACGCCCAGGCTCGGGATCAGCGGCTCGTGGATGTGCAGCACGTCGAACCCCCCCGTGCGCACCCAGCGCCGCACCCGCGCGGCCGACAGGAAGCCGAACGACATCCTGGCCACCGACCCGTTGTACGGCACCGGCACCGCCCGGCCGGCGCCCGTCACGTAGGAGGGCAGCTCGTCGTCGTCGGCCGCCGGCGCGATCACCGACACGTCGTGCCCCTGCGCCATCAGGGCCTGGGCCAGGTCGTCGATGTGCTGTTTGACTCCGCCCGGCATGTCCCACGAATAAGGGCAGACGATGCCGACTCTCATCTTGAGAGGTCTTCCAGCCACAGCCGCTGCAACATGTGCCAGTCCTCCGGATGCTCGGAGATGCCCTTCTCGAAGACGTCGGTCAGCGCCTGGGCCACCGCCGCGACCTTCTCCTTCCTGGTGCCCTCGGCGGGGACCGGGATCTCCTCGTGGATGTGGATGCCCCAGTCGTCGCCCACGTTGTAGAGGATGGCCGGGAGCAGTGCGGCACCCGTCTGAACGGCCAGCAGCGGCGGCCCCGCGGGCACCTTCGTGGCCGCGCCGAACAAGCGCACCTCGACGCCGCTCTTGGTCAGGTCGCGCTCGGCGGGCAGGCACACCACGCCGCCCTTGCGCACCCGGATGGCCAGCGTGCCGAAGTTGTGCCCGTCGCCGCCGGTGAGCGGCAGCACCTCCATGCCGAGCCCCTCGCGGAAGGCCACGTACCGGCGGAACAGCGACTCCGGCTTGAGCCGCTCGGCCACGGTCGTGAACGGGTGGCCCACGCCCACCAGCCACGCGCCCGCCTGGTCCCAGTTGCCCATGTGCGGCAGCGCCAGCACCACGCCCCTGCCGGCCGCCACGGTGGAGTGGACGTGCTCGGCCCCGATGACGTGGGTCCGGCGCACGATCTCGCCGACGTTCATCGACGGCAGCCGGAAGATCTCGTGGAAGTAGCGGAAGTACGAGCGCATGCCCGCCTTGCTGAGCTCGCGCAGCTCGCGGCTGCCCGCGTCGAGCCCGGTCACCCTGGCCAGGTTGGACTCCAACCGGCGTACGGACTTGCCCTGCCTGCTCCAGACCCGGTCGGCCAGGAAGCGGAAGATCGCGGCCGTCGGGCGCTCGGGCAGCAGCGGCACGAGCTTCCAGCCGGCCGCGAAGCCCGCGGCCACCACACGATCGGCGAAAGACGCGTTATCGCTCATCTCTCCTCGTCTGCTGGTAAACCGCCACCCCGCGCTGCACCACGGTGATCACGCTGGCCGCCGCGAGCAGCCACATCCCCGCAGGCAGGATGTACGGAACGCCGAGCCCGGAGAAACAGGCCGCGACCAGCGCCACGACCAGCCGCTCAGGCCGCTCGGCCAATCCCACGTCGGCCGTCAGCCCGAGCCCCTCCGCCCTGGCCTTGGCGTACGAGACCAGGGTGCCCGCGATCAGGCACACCAGCGTCACCGCGGCCATCAGCGTGTCATGCCTGGAGATGAAGTAGAGGATCAGCCCGGCGAAGATGGCCGCGTCGGCCACCCGGTCGAGCGTCGAGTCGAGGAACGCCCCCCAGGTGGAGCCGCCCTTCCCGCCGAGCCTGGCCACCACCCCGTCGAGCAGGTCGAACAGCACGAAGACGGTGATCACGAGGGCGCCCCAGGTCAGCTGCCCCTGAGGGAAGAAGAGCAGGGCCGACACCACCGTGCCGAGGGTGCCGATCGCCGTGACGGCGTTCGGGCCGATCCCGCGGCCGACGAGAGCCCTGCCCAGCGGGGTGAGTATCCGGGTCATGACCGGGCGCAGGAGTTTGAGCATCGCCGTCCGATCGTAGGCCATTGAACGCCTGACAACTTTCTTTGCCCCACCCCCCTTGTGATATCCGCCACACGGGTATTTGGTGAACACACCGCGTCCATGCGGTTTCTAACACCTTCCGCGCGGGCGCGGTCACGGACTGTTGCCTGCCTGAGTGAGCGGAGGAGCGTAGCGACCAGCGTTGAGGGAAGGCGACGGGTCCCGGCGACGGAGCCAAAGCCTCACGTGGTGAGGCCAGAAACACAGGAGGCCGAAGTGGCAGAACGGAACCCAGGCGCCGCCGTGGGAGCCGCGGGCAGGGCACCCGCGGCCGACAGGGCGGATGCGATACGCAATGTCGTGCTGGTCGGCCACTCAGGAGCGGGTAAGACGACCCTCGTCGAGCAGCTGCTGGCCGCGACGGGCACCATTCAGCGCCCGGGACGCGTGGAGGACGGCAACACGGTCAGCGACTTCGACGAGGTCGAGGTGCGGCAGCAACGGTCGGTCAACCTCGCCGTGGCGCCGCTGGTGCGCAACGACATCAAGATCAATCTGATCGACACCCCGGGTTACGCCGACTTCGTGGGCGACCTGCGCGCCGGCCTGCGCGCGGCGGACGCCGCGCTGTTCGTGGTGTCGGCATCCGAGGGGATCGACGGCCTCACCCAGATGTTGTGGGAGGAGTGCGCCCAGGTCGGCATGCCGCGGGCGGTGGTGATCACGAAGATCGACCACCAGCGGGCCGACTTCGACGAGGTGCTCACCACCTGCCAGGAAGTCTTCGGCGACGGGGTCGCGCCGCTCTACCTCCCGGTGATCACCAACGGCAACGTCAACGGGCTGATCGGGCTGCTGTCCGAGAAGTTCTACAACTACGCCACGGGCAAACGTACGGAGAAGGAGCCGGGCGCGGAGTACGCGGCGCAGATAGAGGAGCACCGCGGCGCGCTGATCGAGGGGATCATCCAGGAGAGCGAGGACGAATCGCTCATGGACCGATACCTCGAGGGCGAGCCCATCGACACCAAGATCCTCGTGGCGGACCTGGAGAAGGCCGTCGCGCGCGGCAGCTTCTACCCGGTGCTGTGCAGCGGGCTCGGCGTCGGCGCGGAGGAGCTGCTGGAGATCATGACCCAGGGCTTCCCGTCGCCTCTCGAGCACCCCATGCCGGAGATCACCGACCTGTCGGGCAAGCCGGTCAAGTACATCACGTGCGACCCGGACGGCCCGCTCGTGGCCGAGGTCGTCAAGACCACCAGCGACCCGTACGTGGGCCGCATCAGCCTCGTACGCGTCTTCTCCGGCACGCTACGGCCCGACATGACCGTGCACGTGTCCGGCCACGGCCTGGCCGACCGCGGGCACGAGGACCACGACGTGGACGAGCGCATCGGCACGCTGACCAGCCCGCTGGGCAAGCAGCAGCGCCCGGCCGCCAAGGGCGTCGCGGGCGACATCGTGGCGGTGGCCAAGCTGTTGCGGGCCGAGACCGGCGACACGCTGTCCGATGCCGACCACCCGTTGCTGATGACCGCCTGGGCCATGCCCGACCCGCTGCTGCCCGTCGCGATCAGGGCCAAGTCGAAGGCCGACGAGGACAAGCTGGCACAGGCCCTCGGCAGGCTGGTGGCCGAGGACCCGACGCTGCGCCTGGAGAACAACGCCGAGACCAAGCAGCTCGTGCTGTGGTGCATGGGCGAGGCGCACACCGACGTGCTGCTCGACCGCCTGTCCAAGCGCTACGGCGTCGATGTGGAGCGGGTCGAGCTGCGGGTGCCGCTGCGCGAGACGTTCGGCGGCAAGTGCCAGGCGATGGGCCGCAACGTCAAGCAGACCGGCGGCCACGGCCAGTACGCGATCTGCCATCTCGAGGTCGAGCCGCTGCCGTCGGGCGCCGGGTTCGAGTTCGTGGACAAGATCGTCGGTGGCGTGGTGCCCCGGCAGTTCATCCCGTCGGTGGAGAAGGGCGTGCGGGCCCAGATGGATCGGGGCGTCGTGGCCGGCTACCCGATGGTGGACGTGCGCGTCACCCTGTACGACGGCAAGGCCCACTCGGTCGACTCGTCCGACATGGCCTTCCAGATCGCCGGGCAGCTCGCGCTCAAGGAGGCGGCGTCGAAGGTGCCGACGCTGCTGCTGGAGCCGGTCGACGAGCTGTCGGTGCTGGTGGCCGACGATTACGTGGGGTCGGTGATGTCCGACCTGTCCTCGCGGCGCGGGCGGGTGCTCGGCACCGAGCCCGTTGGCACGGGACGCACGCTGGTCAAGGCGGAGGTGCCCGAGCTGGAGATCACGCGGTACGCCATCGACCTGCGATCCATGTCACACGGCACCGGGACGTTCCAGCGGACATTCCTGCGCTACGAGCCGCTGCCGCCGAACCTCGCGAACAAGCTGGCCTCCGCCGCGGAGTAAGGCCCTGGAGTATGGCTGGGCAGCCGGGAGGGCGTCTTGTTCCCCTCCCGGCCCAGCCGATTACATTTGTCACAGAATTATCACGAGTCGATTTCGTTTTTCCGTCCCGAGCATGCCGGAGCGGCTGCCACACTGAGTGGCATTATGCGAACCGGACGCCCACTCCTGGCCGCTGCCGCTCTCGCGGTCATCACGACCGCCGCGGCCTACGTCTTCGGTCCCGGAGCCGGGACGAGCCCCGCAGCGAGCAAGAAGAAGGCGGCTGTCGCCGCCGCCCCCGTCGCGGCCTGCAAGGCCGTCGCCCGCTATCCCAAGCGCCAGCTGCGCGGGGTGTGGATCGCCACGACCACGAATCTCGACTGGCCCTCCAAGCCCGGGCTCTCGCCCGACCGGCAGCGGGCCGAGTACGTGAAGATCCTTGACGCCGCCGCCAAGCGCAACTTCAACGCGGTCTTCCTCCAGGTGCGGCCCGCCTCCGACGCGCTCTACAAGTCGTCGCTGGAGCCGTGGACGCAATATCTGACCGGCAAGGCGGGCAAGGACCCGGGGTGGGATCCGCTGCCGTTCCTCATCGACGAGGCGCACAAGCGGGGCATGGAGTTCCACGCCTGGTTCAACCCGTACCGCGCCTCTTATGGCGACAACCCCGCCCAGCTGCCCGCCGGCCACCCGGCGCGCCGGCACCCGGACTGGACGGTCAAGTACGGCGGCCGCCTCTACTACAACCCGGGCCTGCCCGCCGTGCGCGACCACGTGACCAAGGTCATCACCGACGTGGTGTCCCGGTACGACGTAGACGGGGTGCACTTCGACGACTACTTCTACCCGTACCCGGAGGCGGGTCAGAAGTTCGAAGACTCGGCGGCGTTCGCGAAGTACGGCGACGGCAAGAAGCTCGCCGCCTGGCGGCGCGACAACGTCAACACGCTCGTCGCCCAGGTGGACAAGGCCGTCCACGGCACCAAGGACTACGTCAAGTTCGGGATCAGCCCGTTCGGCATCTGGCGCAACAAGTCGGACGACCCGACTGGGTCGGACACTTCGGGCATGTCCGCGTACGACTCGATTTATGCGGATGCGCGCGCCTGGATCAAGTCGGGCACCGTCGACTACGTGCTGCCCCAGCTCTACTGGCCGCGCGGCCACAAGCTGGCCGACTACGAAACGCTGGCGGCCTGGTGGTCCAACGAGGTCAAGGGCACGGACGTGCAGCTGTACATCGGCGAGGGGCTCTACCGGGTGGGGGCCAAGGACGACCGGGCCTGGACGAAGCCCGGCGAGCTGGCCGCCCAGATCGGCGTGAACCGCGATCACAAGCAGGTGAAGGGTGACGTCTACTTCAGCGCCACGAACCTGCTCGCGAACCCCCTCGGCTCGGTGGACCGCGTCGTCAAGGCCTACTACGCCCGTCCCGCCCTGCTGCCCCTGATGAAGGCCCGCGGCGGCGCGGCCCCGGCCCCGCCCGCCGGCGTCAAGGCCGCCGGGTCCCAGGTGTCGTGGACGCCTTCCCAGGGGGCGCGGGCGTACGCGGTGTACCAGGTGCCGAAGTCCGGCAAGGACTGCCACGGCACGGACGCCCGCAACCTGGTGGCCATCGTCACCAGCCCGTCGTTCGCGGCCAAGTCCGAGGGGACTTATCTGGTCACGGCGCTGGACCGGCTCCAGCACGAGAGCAAGGCGGTCAAGGTGACGGTGGAAGCCGTCTGACCTCGTAACGGGGCCGCACCCTGCCAAACCGGCCCTCAACCGCACAGGGCCGCCCCGGCGCACGAGCGAAACGATGCACGTGATACATGCACCCCATGAGAGGGTAGGCGGGTCTGGTGGCGCCGGAACATGACCTTGCTCTACCGTGCCACGGAACCAATCGATCGTGGGAGGTCATCGGGGTGAGGCGCGCGCTAGTCGTACTGGCCGTGCTGATCGGTCAAGTACTGGTCGGTCAAGGGCTGTTCACCGGGCCGGCCCAAGCGAGACAGGAGACGGCGGCGAGCCGGGTGGCGCTCATCGGCGTGTCCGGCCTGCACTGGAACGACATCACCCAGGCCGACACCCCCAACCTGTGGGAGCTGGCCAGGTCGAGCGCGATCGGCTCGTTGTCCGTACGCACCGTCGGCGGCGTGACCTGCCCCTACGACGGGTGGCTGACCGTGTCGGCGGGCACCAGGTCGGCGGCAGGCTACTGGTGCGGCGCGCCCCCCAGGCCCGAGCAGCAAGGCGCGGGCGCGGCCATCCCCGACTACCGCTACCTCATCGACGTCGCCGGGCAGCGCAACGCCGGCACCCTGGGCGAGTCGCTGAAGGCGGCCGGGCAGTGCTCGATCGCGATCGGCCCCGGCGCCGCGCTGGCGCTGGCCGACCGGCAGGGCGTGGTCCAGCGCTACCACCCGTCCCCGCTGCAGGTCAGCACCGCGGACCTGCAACAGTGCCGGATGATCGCCATGGACGTGGACGACCTGGTGCTCCCCTACCTGACCAGCGGGAAGCTGCCCAAGGTGCCCGACGCGCTCGGCGCAGCCGAGCGCCGCGACGCGCTGCGGATGGCCGACGCCAAGGCGGGCGCGCTGCTGTCGGTCCTGCCCGCCGACACCACGGTGCTGCTCGCGGGCCTGTCCGACCACGGCTCCGTGCCCCATCTTCGCGTGGCCGCGCTGCGCGAGCCCGGCGCGCAGGGACACCTGCTCGGCGCGGCCTCCACCCACCGCGAGGACATCTCAATCCTGCCCGACCTGACCTCCACCGTGCTGACCAAGCTCGGCGTGCCGGTCCCGAGCACCGTGGTGGGCGTGCCGCTGCAGGTGGGCGGTCCGGGTGCGACGTTCGAACGGCTCCAGCGGGCCGACGCCACCGCGCAGGCCATCCGCTCGATCAAGGGCATCTACTTCACGGTCGTGGCGGTGCTGCAGGTGCTGTTCTACGTGATCGCGTTCCTGCTGCTGCGCCGCCGCAAGGGCCTCGCACCGGTACGTTTCGCGGCCGTCGCGCTGGCCGCCTTGCCCGTCTCCAGCTACCTGGTCAACCTGCTGCCCTGGTCGAGCCTGCCGCAGCTGATCGCCGGGGTGCTCGGGTGGGCGGCGGTCGTCACGGGGGTGGCGTTCGCGGGACCGTGGCGGCGCAGGCCGCTCGGCCCGCTGGCGGTGGTGGCCGGGCTCACCGCGCTGACGCTGGCGGGCGACCTGCTGACCGGCACGACGTTGCAGCTCAACAGCGTGATGGGCTATAGCGCCGACGTCGGGGCCCGCTACTACGGGCTGGGGAACATCCCGTTCGCGCTCCTGGCCACCGGCACCCTCCTGGCCACCACGGTCATCGCGCACCAGTGGCCCGGCAAGGTGGGGCTGGCCGCGATCGTGGTCCTGGGGGCGTCCGCGATGCTCCTCGGCGGATCCGGGATGGGCAGCGACTTCGGCGGCGTGATCGCGTTCGTCCCCGGCATCGCGGTGACCGCGCTGATCCTGGCGGGCAAGCGGGTCTCGCTGGTGAAGCTGGGCGCGTTCCTGGTGGCCGGCGGGGTGATCGTGATGACGTTCGCCTGGATCAACTACCTGAAGCCGCCGGACGAGCAGACGCACCTGGGCCGGTTCGTGGGGCAGGTGCTGAGCGGGGAGGCGTTCGACGTCATCCTGCGCAAGCTACAGGCCATGCTGGCCACCCTGCTCAGCCCCAACCTGATGCCGATCGTGATCGCCGCCGCCGCGTTCCTCGTGTACGCGATCATGCGGCCCGAGCAGGCGTCGGCCGGTGTGGTGCCGGCCGCGTTCGAGCACTCCCCCGCGCTGCGTGCCGGGCTGATCGGCACGCTGGTCAGCGGCGTGGTGGGCATGCTCGTCAACGACTCGGGCGCGGCCGTGCTGTCCATGGCGCTGGCGCTGGCCGTACCGCTCCTGCTGGCCACCGGCATCGGCGCGCTGCGGCGTGACCGCGAGAATGCCGCCGGACCCGTCACGGACTTAGCGGCCGCGACGAAGTGACGCCGCCCCGGACGTAGCGCCGCTCCTCCGCGACTTGGGGACGAGGGCCGGCGTCCGGTGGCGGGAAGGGTGCCGGGTGCCTCACGCCACCGGGTGTCACGGGCTCGGGTCAGTCCCAGGCGTCGGCGAGCAGCTGGCGGGTGTCGCGGAGCAGCTGCGGCAGGACCTTGGTCTGGGCGACGACCGGCATGAAGTTCGTGTCGCCGCCCCACCTGGGCACCACATGCTGATGCAGGTGCGCGGCGATGCCCGCGCCGGCGACGTGGCCGAGGTTCATTCCGACGTTGAAGCCCTGCGCCCCGCTGGCCTTGCGCAGCGCGCGCAACGACTTCTGCGTGAACTCCCCCAGCTCGACCAGCTCGGCCGCCACCAGCTCGTCGTAGTCGGACACGTGCCGGTAGGGGACCACCATCAGGTGGCCGGAGTTGTACGGGTAGAGGTTGAGCACGGCGTAGACCGTCTCGCCCCTGGCGACGATCAGGCCGTCCTCGTCGCTCATCTTGGGGATCGCGTCGAACGGGCAGCCGTCGCCGGGACCGTTGCCCGTCGGTTTGTTCTCGCCCTTGATGTAGGCCATGCGATGCGGGGTCCACAGACGCTCGAAGTTGTCGGGGGCCCCTGCCCCTGCCTGATCGTGCATAACTAGCAGCATAGGACCACGGACGAACGCGGGCCTCTGCCGGCACAGTCCCAAGCACCGCCCACAGCCGGCCGCCATGAGCGCCTCGCCCACGCCACCCGAGCCTCCTAGGGTGGAGGCCATGACAGATCAGCTCGAGCCCATGCCCGCCGACTGGCAGCGCGCGCTGGCCATCGTCGCCCACCCCGACGACCTCGAGTACGGCTGTGCGGCGGCCGTGGCGGCCTGGACCGATGAGGGGCGCGAGGTCGCGTACGTGATCGTCACCAGAGGCGAGGCGGGCATCGACACGCTCGCGCCCGCCGAGGCCGGGCCGCTGCGCGAGAGGGAGGAGCGGGCCAGCGCGGCCGTCGTCGGCGTGACGAGCGTGGAGTTCCTCGGCCACCCCGACGGGGTGATCGAGTACGGCATCGCGCTCAGGAAGGACCTGACCGCCGCCATCCGCAGGCATCGCCCGGAGCTCCTGATCACGTTGAACCCGGACGACACCTGGGGTGGAACGTACTGGAACACGCCCGACCACCGAGCCGTCGGCAGGGCCGTGCTGGACGCCGCCGGAGATGCCGGTAACAGATGGATATTTCCGGATACGGACGCCGAGCCCTGGAACGGCGTCCGCTGGATCGCCGTCGCGGGCTCTGACTCCCCCACGCACGCCGTGGACGTCACCGACGGCCTGGAGCGCGGCGTGCGCTCGCTCACGGAACACCGCGCCTACATCGAGGCGCTCACCGACGAGGACCCCGAGTCGTATGCCCGCAACCTGATCGAGGGCTTCGCCCACCAGGAGGCCGAACGCTTCGGCGGCCGCCCCGCCATTACATTCCGCCTATTCTCCCGCTAATTCCCCAAGTAAGCATATTTCGGAAATTGCTGGATATTAGGCGCAACAGCCAAAAGCGTCTGCGATGGCCGGGAGATCTTGCTAGGGTTTCGTGCCCTGCGGTCGATCGTTTCCCGCAGGATCCGCAGGTCGGGCGCGCCATGTCCCGCGTCCGGCCGATCCCCCCGAAATCCGAAAGGTACTTCCTCATGCCCAAGTCATGGATCGTGGCCGTCCTGCTCTGCTTTTTCCTCGGCGTGCTAGGCGTGCACCGCTTCTACGTCGGAAAGATCGGGACGGGCATTCTCCAGCTCATCACCCTCGGCGGCTTCGGCATCTGGGTGCTGATCGACTTCATCGTGATCCTGGTCGGCAAGTTCACGGACAAGCAGGGTCAGCCACTGGCCAAGTGAGCCCGGGGAACGGAAAAACGGCGGAGCCACCGGCTCCGCCGTTCTCCACAACAGGTCAGACCTGGACGCGACGCTCCACAGAGCTGACGATCTCGGCGATGGCCTCGTCGATCGGCACGCCGTTCTTCTGCTCCCCGTTCCGGTAACGGAACGACACGGCGCCGTTGGCGATGTCCTCGTCGCCGGCCAGCAGCATGTACGGGACCTTCGCCTTCTGCGCGTTGCGGATCTTCTTCTGCATCCTGTCGTCGGAGGCGTCCACGTCGATCCGGACACCGCGCTCGCGCAGCTTCTTGGCCACATCCTGCAGGTACGGCACGTGCGCGTCGGCGATCGGGATGCCCGCCACCTGCACCGGCGCCAGCCAGGGCGGGAAGGCGCCCGCGTAGTGCTCGGTCAGCACGCCGAGGAATCGCTCGACCGAGCCGAACAGCGCCCGGTGGATCATGACCGGGGTCTGCCGGCTTCCGTCGGCCGCCTGGTATTCCAGCCCGAAGCGCTTGGGCTGGTTGAGGTCGAGCTGGATGGTGGACAGCTGCCAGGTGCGGCCGATCGCGTCCTTGGCCTGCACGGAGATCTTCGGCCCGTAGAACGCCGCGCCGCCCGGGTCGTCGACCAGCTCCAGCCCCGACTCGGTGGCCACCTGGTGCAGCGCCCGGGTGGCCTCCTCCCACTCCGCCGGGTCGCCGATGAACTTGTCGGAGTCGTCGCGGGTGGACAGCTCGAGGTAGAAGTCCTCCAGGCCGAAGTCACGCAGCACGCTGAGCACGAACCTCAGCAGCGACTTGATCTCATCGGCCATCTGCTCCCTGGTGGTGTAGATGTGCGCGTCGTCCTGCGTCATGCCGCGCACCCGGGTCAGCCCGTGCACCACACCCGACTTCTCGTACCGGTAGACCGAGCCGAACTCGCACAGCCGCAGCGGCAGCTCGCGGTAGGACCGCCCGCGCGCCCTGAAGATCAGGTTGTGCATCGGGCAGTTCATCGGCTTGACCCGGTATTCGATGCCCTCCAGCTCGAAGGCCGGGAACATGTCGTCGGCATACCAGGGAAGGTGCCCCGACGTCTCGAACAGCGACGACTTGGTGATGTGCGGGGTGTTGACGAACTCGTAGCCCGCCTCCGCCTGCCGCCGCCGCATGTAGTCTTCCATCTCCTTGCGGATGATCCCGCCCTTGGGATGGAAGATCGGCAGGCCGCTGCCCAGCTCCGGCGGGAAGCTGAACAGGTCGAGCTCCACGCCCAGCTTGCGGTGGTCGCGCTTTTCGGCCTCCTCAAGCAGCTTGAGGTATTCGTCCTGCTTGTCGCGGGACTCCCAGGCGGTGCCGTAGATGCGCTGGAGCTGGGGGTTCTTCTCGCTGCCGCGCCAGTAGGCGCCGCCCGAGCGCATGAGCTTGAACGCCGGGATCGACCGGGTGGACGGCACGTGCGGGCCGCGGCACAGGTCCTTCCACTGCAGCTCGCCGGTCTTGGGGTCGAGGTTGTCGTAGATGGTGAGCTGCCCCGCCCCCACCTCGACCGACTCCTCCTCGGCGGCGCCGCCCTTGAGTCCGATCAATTCGAGCTTGTACGGCTCCGCCGCCAGCTCCTCACGCGCCTCGTCGTCGGACACGGGCCGGCGGGAGAACAGCTGCCCCTGCTTGACGATCTCCCGCATCCGCTTCTCGATGCGCTTGAGATCGTCTGGGTGAAACGCCTGGGCGACGTCGAAGTCGTAGTAGAACCCGTTGTGCACGGGCGGCCCGATGCCCAGCTTGGCCTCGGGGAACAGCTCCTGCACCGCCTGCGCCATGACGTGGGCGGTGGAGTGGCGGACGATGGCCCTGCCGTCCTCGCTGGAGACCTCGATCGGCTCGACCGCGTCGCCGTCGGACAGCGAGTGGGCCAGGTCGCGTAGCTCGCCGTTGACCCTGGCCGCGATGACCGTGCGACCGTCGGCTTCGAGCGCCTCGCCGGCCGTCGTGCCGGCCGCCACCACACGCTCGGCTCCGGCGAGGGTGATGCGTAGCTCGGCTGACACGGTGACTCCCTTTGATCGCGCCCCGGCGCTCAACACCGGAGCTGCTTCGATGGTGAACACCGATGCTATCGCGGGTGAAACCCCAGCTTTGTCAGCTCCTGCCTGGTCCCGTGGAAGATGTTGCGGTCGAGCGGGCTGTTCGCGTACTGGTGGATCGTCCAGTCTCGCCACGGCCGCGGCACCACGGGCTCGCCGCGCGGCCGCTCCGGGTTGGCGATCCACAGCGGGTATTCGCCCAGGCCCGCGCAGTGTCCGCCGCCCGCGAACGACAGGAAGGTGTAGACGAACGGCCGCACGCCGCTGTGCCGCTCGATGTGGTGGCACCAGCGGCGCGCGTAGCGGGCGACCTGCTCGGGGCGCAGCCCGTCGTTGGTCTCCAGGTCGAGGGCCACCAGGTCGCCGCGTCGCAGGCCCCCGGCGGACCTGATCGTGGCCAGGAAGTGCCGCGCCTGCGCGACGGGATCGCCCTTGGGCCTGGCGAAGTGATAAGCGCCGCAGACGAGCCAGCTCTCGCGCATGCCGGTCCAGTTACGCGCGAACCGTTTGTCAGTGAAGTCCCCGCCCTCGGTGGCCTTGGCGAACGCGAAGGCCACTCCTGCCTCCGCGTGATCAGTCCAGTCGACGGTCCCCTGCCAGTTGGACACATCAATGCCATGGAGCAAACGATTCACCCCGCCGGAGTTTATTGAGATGTCTTCCGATCAGCCCTTTGCCGCGCTGATCAGGAGGTTTCGCGTGCGTTCCTTGCCGGCGAACACGGAGCCCACGAAGTCTGTCACGCCGGCCTGCCGCAGCTCGTCCAGCTTGGCCAGCACGGTGTCCTCGTCGCCGACGATCGCGATGTCGCCCGGGGTGGCCGCGCCCTCCCTGTCGAGCATCGCACGATAGGAGGGAAGCTGTCCGTACACCGCGAAGATCTCGTTCGCGCGATCGACGGCGGCAGCGGGGTCGTCTGTGACGCAGATCGGCAGCGGGCAGACGATCCTGGGCTCCGCGCGGCCCGCCTCGGCGGCGGCCGCCTTGATGGTGGGCGCGATGTGCTCGGCGACCGTCCTGGGGCCCGTCATCCACAGGACGGTGCCGTCGGCCACGGTCCCGGCCAGCTTGAGCATGCGCGGGCCGAGCGCGGCGACCAGCACGGGGAAGCCTCCGCCCGGCGTGGTGAGCTGGAGGTCGGCCCTGAGCGTCTCCCCCTCGTACTTGACGTGCTCGCCCCGGCTGAGCGGGATCAGGATGTCGAGGTACTCCTTCATGTGACGGTAGGGGCGCTCGAAGCTGTGGCCGTACATGCCCTCGATGACGATCTGGTGCGACAGGCCGACGCCGAGCGCGAGGCGCCCGCCGAGCGCGGCGTTGGCGGTCATGGCCTGCTGGGCGAGCACGGCGGGGTGGCGCGGGTAGGTCGGCACGACGGCGGTGCCGAGCTCGATGCCGGGCACCTGGTTGCCGGCGGCGGCCAGGGCGGTGAGCGCGTCGAGGCCGAAGATGTTGGAGATCCAGGCGGAGGCGAAGCCGTCCTGCGCCGCCTGGGCGATCTGGTCGCGGAGCCCGCCGATCGGATCGGGCCCTTTCGGCTCGGTCAGGTAATATCCGAATCGCATAACAGAACTCCGTTCTAGTGGCTGACGCGACTGTACCTTCCCATGCCGACGTGCGGTCATCCGCGAGCCCCAGCCGGATTTGTAAAGTGGCCTCTATGACGCACGATCGCGCAGGACAGCCCGCTCAGCCCGCCGACCTCGTCGACGTCGCCAGGCTCGTGACGTCCTATTACGCCCTGCATCCCGATCCCGGCGACGCGGGGCAGCGGGTGGCGTTCGGCACGTCGGGACACCGGGGGTCGTCGCTGAAGACGGCGTTCAACGAGGACCACATCCTGGCGACCAGTCAGGCCATCTGCGACTACCGGCGGTCGAAGGGGACCGACGGGCCGCTGTTCCTCGGCATCGACCCGCACGCGCTCTCCGAGCCCGCGCGGGTGTCGGCGCTGGAGGTGCTCGCGGCCAACGGGATCGAGGTGCTGATCGACACGCGTGACGGCTACATCCCCTGTCGGCAGCGACTCGTACTTGTTCGACTACTATCAGGAAAGCGCTAACACCAACGTTTCGCCAAGAAGATCCGATACGAAACGGTTATCC
>NZ_JBFAMX010000124.1:0-23736 GCF_040659615.1 Nonomuraea sp. NPDC049784 | reverse complement strand
CGCGCGGCCCGCGCGGCGGCGCCGCCCTCGTCACGGTCGCCGTCACGCGTCCTCCTTGGTCAGGTCTGTACGGGTACGGCTCGCGCTCTCGTCCTCGGCCGGACGGTGCGCGTTCTCGTATTCGGCGCCCATCGTGGAGGCGCGGACCGCCAGGCGGGGCGGCACGGTGACCAGCCTGGGCCCGCGGTCGCCGCCCTGCAGCCGCTCGAGCAGCAGCTCGGCGGCGGCCTTGCCGCGCTCCGCCGACCCCAGCGAGACGCTGGTCAGCGAGGGCCAGGAGGCGGCGGCCAGGTCGGTGTCGTCCATGCCGACCACCGCCACGTCGTCCGGCACCCGGCGCCCCGCGGCCCGCAGCACGTCGAGCGCGCCCAGCGCGATCAGGTCGTTCGCGCACAGCAGCGCGTCCACGTCCGGGACCCTGGCGAGCAGCTCCGCCACCGCGCGGCCCCCCTCCGCGCGGTAGAAGTCGCCGATCTGCACGAGGTCCTCGTCGTAGGGCACGCCCAGGTCCCGCAGCGCCTCCCGGTAGGCGTCCCCGCGAGCGGCGCCGGGAACGGTGTCCAGCGGGCCGTTGACCATGGCGATCCTGCGGCGGCCGAGCGAGTGCAGGTGATCGACCGCCAACCGGACACCGGTCCGCGAGTCGGCCCGTACGTTGTCCACGCGGGTGCCGTCAGGCACGGACCCGATGATCACGACGGGCGCCCTGGCGGCGGCCAGCATCTCGAGGTGCGCCTCGGTGACCCGCAGCGGGCTCATGATCAGCCCGTCCACGTACCGCTCGCCCAGGCTGTGCAGCACGTCGATCTCGTCGGCCACGACGGCGTCGGTGGAGTGCAGCACGAGCCGGTATCCGGCGGCCTTCAGCACAGGCTGAATCTCGCGGAGCATGGCCAGGTAGGCGGGGTTGCCGACGTCGGCCATGGCGAAGGCGACCTGGTGGGTGCGGCGCGACTTGAGCGACCTGGCCACGGCGTTGCGCACGTAGCCGAGCTCGTCGGCGGCGGCCATCACCTTGCGCACGGTCTCCTGCCTGGTCGGCAGGCCGTTCAACACCCGCGAGACGGAGGCGATCGAGACACCGGCGCGCTCGGCGATCGTGTTGATCGTGGGTCCGTCGGCCAAGGCTGTCCTTCCATGTGTGTAAACGTTTACGATCGGAATCTGTAAACGTTTACCGCGTTTGGCACATGAAACCTGGATGTAACTTCCAGGTCAAGTCACGATCCCATAACGCCAGGTCAACGGCGGTTTCCGTAAATTCTTCCTAGATTGGGAGCCTGCGCTCGGCCCCTCGCCCGCGCCGCCGTCACCCAACGGCTAGAGGCACCGTGCACGTTGCGCCGAGTGCCCTCGACGCCGTCCCGGCGCCCGGGAAGCGGTGGCGCGGCGCCCTCATCGCACCCCTGTGGTGGCAGGCTGCCCGCCGCCGTGTCCAAGTGGCAGCCACGCCGGTCGGCAGCGGTGCACGGCCTCCCACACCCGGCACAGCGCCGGCGAGGAGCGTGAGGTGGGGTCAGTCGCGGGCGGGGGCGGGCGTGGGATGGTCGCCCGCGTCGGCGGGGGTGGGCGCGTCGGCTACCGGCGGGGCGGCGGTGGGAGCGGGTGAGAGGCGGGTCAGGGAGCGGATGGCGGGGGTGCCGGCGAGGGCTACGACGGCGGCCAGGACCGCGGGGATGATCAAGGCGATCGGGAGAGAGGACGCCTCCGCCACGTAACCCAGCACCGCGGGCCCCAGGAGGAGGCCGCTGTAGCCGAAGGCGGTCACCATCGCCAGCGCGCGCCCCACCCGGCCGCCTGCGGCGCCGACCGCGCTGAACAGGACCGGGACCACGGTGGCCAGGCCCACGCCCGCGAGGGCCCAGCCGGTCCAGGCGCAGACGACCCGCAGGGGGCCGGTCGCCACCGGCGACGCCAGGACCAGGACGTAGCCGGCCGTCGCGAAGAGGCCGGCGAGCTGGATGGTGCGCACCGAGCCGAGGCGGGCCCTGATCGGGTCTCCGAGCAGGCGGATGGTGGTCATGGCCACCGAGAAGATCGTGTACGCGAGCGGCGCCATCGCCGGATCCGTCTGCAGGATCCAGCGGGCGTGCAGCGCGGCCCAGTCGATGGCCGCGCCCTCGCTCAGGTGGCCGGCGAACGCGGCCAGGCCGAGGAGCGCGATCAGGCCCCAGCCCAGCGACGAGCCCCGCGAAGCGCCCGGCTCCGACGAGGAGGCGTGCGCGGGCGGGTCGGGCAGCAGCAGGCGTGCCGCGGGGACGTACAGGAAGGGCACCACCAGCGCCGCCACGATCAGCAGCCACTGCGGGTCCACCCCGGCATTGAGCGTCAGCGAGGTGAGCCCGCCCCCGGCCGCCCCGCCCAGGCTCCACGTGCCGTGGAAGGCGGAGATGATCGGGCGGCCGTAGCGGCGCTCGACCTCGACGGAGTGGGTGTTCATGGCGACCTCGGTCACCCCCAGCCCGATCCCGAACAGCACCGCGAGCACCGCCAGAGCCCAGTACGAGGGCGCGAGGGCGGGGCCGAGCAGGACCACCCCCGAGAAGGGACCGGCGAACCAGCACACCCGGCGGCTCGACCACCTGTCCACCAGCGGCCCGGCCAGCAACATCGACACCAGCGCGCCGCCCGAGATCAGCAACAGGACACTGCCCAGCCGGGCGGGGCCGAGATCGAGCCGGTCGTTCAGGGACGGGAGCCCGGCGGCCCACAAACCCATCACGAACCCGGCGAGGAAGAAGAACCCGAACACTCCGGCACGAGCACGTCTGGCATCAATGAGGCTTTTGTTCACGGCTAGAGCATAAACTGTGCAGCGTGATTGGTGCTACGACGAGTGGCGAGCTTCGCGCGCACAACCGGGTACGGCTGCTGCGCGCCGTGCATGACTGCGGGGCCACCCGCACCAGGTCGCAGCTGACCCGCGACCTGAACCTGGCGAGGGGGACGGCGTCGGTGCTGGTCGCCGGCCTGGCCGAGCACGAACTGCTGCACGAGGCGCCCGCGCGGGAGCATGGGCGGGGGCGTCCGACGCAGGTGCCGGGGCCGCATCCGCGCGGCCCGCTCGCGCTGGCCGTGGACGTGCGGGAGGACGCCTGGGAGCTGGCGGCCTGCGAGCTGGGCGGGCGGACGACGGTGCTCGGTCTCCAGCCGCACGACGGCACCCCCGAGGGCGTCCTGGGGCCCCTGGGCGACGCCGTCGCGGCCCACAGGCGCCGCCTCGGCCACCGAGTCGTCGGCGTCGGGGTGGCCCTGGCGGGCCCGGTACGGCACGGCGGCCTGGTGGACATCGCCCACCTGGGATGGCGCTCGGTCGACGTGCCACGGCTGCTCGGGACGGAGGCGCCGATCGTCGGGAACGACACGGCGTTCGCGGCGCTGGCCGAGGCGCGGCGTGGGCGGCTGCAGGGGGTGCGGGTGGGGCTGCACCTGCACGTGGACTTCGACCTCGGCGGCGTCCTCGTGGTGGAGGGCCGGCCGCTGGGCGGGGCGAGCGGCACGGGCGCCGAGTTCGGCCACATGCCGCTCACCGGCGGCGACCGCACCTGCCCGTGCGGCGCGACCGGCTGCTGGAGCATGGACGTCGGTGCGAACGCCCTCCTCCGCCACGTCGGACTCGCCTACGGCGGCGGCAGGGGGCGGGTCCAGGCGGAGGAGGTGCTGGCCGGCAGCGAGGAGGCGGTCGCGGCCAACGCGAGAGCACTCGGACGCGGCATCGCGGCCCTCGTGAACGCCCACGACCCCGAAGTGGTGACCCTCTCGGGCCACGGCGTCGAGCTGTACGGGCGGGCCAGGGAGGCCCTGATGGAGAGCTGCGTGCCCGGCCTCATGGCGATCCGCCGCGAGCACCCGCCCAGGATCGAGGGCTCGGCGCTGGGCTGGCGTGGCGCGCTGCTGGGCGCGATGGAGTCGGTGTTCGACGCCTTCCTCACTCCGGAAGGCCTCGAAAGGTGGCGCGAAAACCACCCTGACCAGGGTCGCGACACGCCCGAGCGGCGCAATGTGACGCATTCCACCCTGAATGGGGCGAAGCCGCTATAGGCCGTGCCCGTTCCGGCCCCATGCTAGCGATCTTGCCGTGCAGGGCCAAGGGGCTGTACGCATGGAGGGGAAGGCCATCACGACCTCAGCGATCCGAGGGAAGCACGCGTGAATCTGGAACTCGCGCTCCGCATGACCGAGGCGGCCGTCAGGCAGGCGCTCCGCGAAGGCGTGGCGATCTCCGCGGCGGTCGTGGACGAGGGCGGCCATCTGGTGTCTTTCCAGCGTATGGAGGGTGCGGAGATCGCGGGGCCGATGCTCGCGCAGGGCAAGGCGTACACCTCGGTGGCCCTGCGCGGGTCCACCACGGAGCTGGCCGCACGGACGGCTCCCGGAGGGGACCTGCACGGCCTGCCGCGGGAGGGGTTCGTGTGCATCGGAGGCGGCATCCCGCTCTGGGCGGACTACGGTGAGGGATGGCGCGTGGTCGGCGGCATAGGGGTCAGCGGAGGCACGGTCACGCAGGACGTGGCGTGCGCGGAAGCGGCCGCCGAGGTGTGGCGGACACGTTGAGGGGGCGCTTTCCGCAACACGAACCGCTGGTATCCGCCATGATTAGCCACTGCACCACGGGTAACAGAATCCCGAACGTAAACTCCCCGAGGAGAGAACTGAGATGGCACTTCCCACTCTCACCCCCGAGCAGCGTCAGGCGGCTCTGGCCAAGGCGGCCGAGGCGCGTGCCGCCCGCACCGCTCTGCTCGCCAAGGTCAAGGCCGGCGAGCTGACGTTCGCTCAGCTGCTGGAGCGCGACGACGACATCGCGAAGAAGATCAAGGTCTCCCAGGCGCTCCGCGCCGTCAAGGGCGTCGGTCCGGCCAAGGCCACCGCGCTGATGGAGGAGGCGGGCGTCGACGAGAAGCGCCGCCTCGGCGGCCTGGGCGCCCAGCAGCGCAAGAAGCTGGTCGACGCGCTCGGCTAAATCCCCCGAGCGGCCAGGTCCGCGCGCGGCGCCGCGCGGACCGGCCAGCCAACCATCGCGGCCGGAGGGGGGACCGACGGCCGCGAAGGGATCAGGAACGCAAGTACGTCAGTACGGCGAGCACCCGCCGATGCTGGTCGCTGTCCTCCGCGTAGAGGCCGAGCTTGTTGAAGATGCTCCTGATGTGCTTCTCCACGGCGCCGTCACTGACCACGAGCTGCCGCCCGATGGCCGGATTGGACTTCCCCTCGGCCATCAGCCCGAGCACCTCCCGCTCCCGCGGCGTCAGCTGCGCCAACGGGTCGTCCTTGCGCCTGCGCACCATCAACTGGGACACCACCTGCGGATCGAACACCGTGCCGCCGGCGGCAACCCGCCGCAGGCCCTCCAGGAACTCGTCCACGTCGACGACCCGGTCCTTCAGGAGGTAGCCCACCGCGCCCCGGGCGTCGGCGAGCAGGTCGTCGGCGTAGGAGACCTCGACGTACTGCGACAGGATCAGCACGGGCGCCCCGGGCACCCTGCGCCGCGCCTCCACGGCCGCCTTGAGCCCTTCGTCGGTGAACGACGGCGGCATGCGCACGTCGACCACCGACACGTCCGGCTTGTGCTCGGCGATCGCCGCCACGAGGGCGTCGCCGTCTCCGACGGTCGCGACCACCTCGCAGCCGAACTCCTCCAGCAGCCTGACCAGGCCCTCCCTGATCAGGACCGCGTCATCGGCCACGACTACCCGCACGGCACCTCCGCCACGATCAACGTCGGCCCGCCGTCCGGCGACTGCACGCTCAGCTCCCCGTCAACGGCGCGGAGCCGGTCGGCCAGGCCGGCGAGACCGTGTCCCTTGGCGACGTGTGCGCCGCCGACCCCATCATCCCCGATCGTGAGCATGAGCACGTCGCCGATGCGGGTCAGCTGGACCGTGCAGATCGTGGCGCGGCTGTGCTTGGCCACGTTGGTGAGGGTCTCGGCGCAGACGAAGTAGACGGCGTTCTCCACCGCGGCCTGGTAGCGCTCGACGGTCTGCACGTCCAGATCGACGGGGACCGTGCAGCGCCCTGCCAGGGCGGCCAGAGCGGGCGCGAGTCCGCGGTCGGACAGAATGGGCGGCGCGATGCCGCGCGAGAGCGCACGGAGCTCGTCGAGCGTCTCGCGGGTGGCGGTGATGGCCGACTTGATCGTGGCCTGCGCCCCCTCCGGGTCCTTGGCCATCTGCCGCTGGGCCCTGGACAGCTCCATGGCCAGCGAGACCAGCCGCTGCTGCGGCCCGTCGTGGATGTCGCGCTCCAGCTTGCGCAGCGCGTTGGCCTCGGCGGAGACGGCGGCGGCCCGGCCCTCGGCCAGGTCGTCGATGCGCTCCTGCAGCTCGGCCACGCCGGTCAGCAGCGCCCGGCCCACCCCGGCCCGCAGCAGCGCGGCGCCGCGCACCGCGAACGGCAGGATCAGCGCGAAGACCAGTCCGAGGGAGACGTAGAAGATCGAGTTGACGGTGTAGCCGTCGCCCAGGCCGAGCAGCTCGGGCAGTTCCTCGTTGCCCTGGATGCGCGAGGTGACGATGCCGTACAGCGGGTAGGTCAGGCCGGCCAGCGGGATCGCCCAGAACACCACCGTGACCACGAACGACGCGATGGCGAACGGCAGGTTCAGGATGCCGTGCAGCAGGTCGAGCCAGGACTGCCCGCTGGTCAGCGGGTTGACGATCCGGCGGAAGCGGCCCGCTCCGGGCGGGGCGGGCTTGTAGCGGGGCCGTACGGGCGGCCGCTTGAGCACGTCGGACAGCCAGCCGCGCTCCGCGTCGGCGAAGCCCCGCGCCGTCATCAGCGTGCCGGCCAGCAGCGGCACGCCCACCCATACGACCGCGGTGCCCACGCCGGCCGCGAAGCCGGCGATCATGATCACGAAGCCGATGACGGCTGTGGGGAAGCCGACCAGCGTGTAACGGGTGTCGAGTAGGACACGCCTCATCCGGGAACGCATGGGATTCACGGTATGGCCTCTGATCGTCCGAGACGAGCGGGTGCACAGGTGTGCGGGGGTAGGGCCAGCCCTACCACGCAGGGTGATGTGATCTCGACCGCAAGAGGGCGGCGAGCGGCACTGTGCGTGAAGGCCCGCGACGGGAGCCTTGAACCATCCGCTCCCCCTCCGAATCGAGGCTCCCCCATGACCGTCCTGCTGGACCGCCCCATCGCCCCAGTGAGACAGCCGAGCACACATCCGCGCGGGACGGCAGGAACGCGTGCGGCGGTGCGGGACCCGTTCATCGACCTGCTTCGTGTCTTCGGCATGGCGCTGATCGTGTTCCAGCACTGGACGATCCCCGTGCTGACCTACGACGGGGGCCGGCTGGCCACGGGCAACGCGCTGTCGACGCCCGGCGTGTGGGTCGTGACGTGGCTCAGCCAGGTCATGCCGCTGGTGTTCTTCGCGGGCGGCGCGGCGAACGCGATCAGCTTCGGCCGCTCGGGCGGGAACCCGCAGCGGTGGCTGGCGGCCCGGCTGCGCCGGCTGGCCTGGCCGCTGCTGCCCCTGGCGGCGGTGTGGATCCCGCTCCCCCACGTGCTGCTCACGCTGGGCGTGCCCGAGCAGCCGCTGGAGGTGGGCGCGCGGCTGACCGGCCAGCTCCTGTGGTTCCTGGCCGTCTACCTGATCGCCGTCACGGCCACCCCGTTCGCGCTGCGCCTGCATGAGAGGTACGGCCTGCTGGTCCCCGCGTCGCTGGCGGCCGGGGCGGTGCTGACAGACGTGGTGCGCTTCTCGACCGGGTTCGACGCCATCGGCTACCTGAACGTCGTGTTCGTCTGGCTGGCGGTCCACCAGCTCGGCTTCTTCTACGCCGAAGGGCGGCTGCGTCGGCCCTGGACACTCGCTCTGGGCGGGTTCGGCGTTGCGGCGCTGCTGGTGGCGTACGGCCCGTACCCGGGCAGCATGATCGGCCTGCCGGGCGCCGAGGTGTCGAACATGGCGCCGCCCACCCTCGCCATGCTGGCCGTCGGGATCGGGCAGGTCGGGCTGGCCGCGCTGCTGCGGCCGTGGCTGGTGCGGCTGCCCACGGAGCGCCTGCTGGCCTGGGCGAGCCCGCGGATCATGACCGTGTACCTGTGGCACATGCCGGCCCTGTTCGCGGTCACCGGCGTGGTGGTGGTCCTGCTGGGCATCGACACGCCGAGGCCGGGCAGCGCGTTCTGGCTCGCGGGGTGGCCGGTCTGGTTCGGGCTGCTGTGCCTGGTCATGTGGCCGCTGCTGAAGGGCTTCGCCAGGTTCGAGGCGCCGCTCGCGCTGCCGTACGGGCAGGCCGGGTGGGGCGGCACGCTCGCGGCGGTCGCGCTGGTCGGCGGCGGGGTGCTGACGCTCACGGTCGGCGGGTTCGCGCCCGGCGGCGGGCCGTTCCTCGCGGTGCTCGCCCTGCTGGGCGGCCTGCTGATGACGGCACCTCGATCGCGGGCGTGAGGATCCGGAAACACCCCTGTCACATGGTGTTGAGCAGAATGTCGGCCATGACGAACATTCGGGGCCTTGTCGAGGCCGATCTGCCGGCCGTCACCGACATCTACGCCCACTACGTGACCGGCAGCGTGGCCACGTTCGACGAGACGCCGCTCGGGCTGGACGCGTGGCGGGCGAAGGCGGACGGCATCACGGGCGCGGGCCTGCCGTTCCTGGTGGCCGAGGTGGACGGCGCGGTCGCCGGATACGCCTACGTCTCCCAGTACCGCCCCAAGCCCGCCTACCGGCACACGGTCGAGGACACGATCTACCTGGCGCCCGGCTTCACGGGACGGGGGCTCGGCAAGCTGCTGCTCGGCGAGCTGATCAAGAAGACCGGCGAGACCCCCGCCCGTCAGATGATCGCGGTGATCGCGGACTCGGGCGATCCGGCCTCGGCGCGGCTGCACAAGGCGTTCGGGTTCGAGGAGGTCGGGCGGCTTCGGGCGGTGGGATTCAAGCACGAACGCTGGATCGACACGGTGCTGTTCCAGCTCCCTCTTGGCTAGAGCGGTTCGACCACACGGCAAACTTCGGCAGGATAGAGAGTGTGAGCCTTCTCCTTGACCGCCTGCCCGAAGACATCGACGCCGAGCCGGACGCCATCTTCGACGCGTTCGTGCAGTGGAACTCCGAGCGGGGGCTCACCCTCTATCCCGCCCAGGAGGAGGCCCTCATCGAGGTCGTCTCCGGCAGCAACCTGATCCTGGCCACGCCGACGGGCTCGGGCAAGTCGCTGGTGGCCGCGGGCGCCCACTTCACCGCGCTGACGCGCGACCAGCGCACCTTCTACACCGCGCCGATCAAGGCGCTGGTGTCGGAGAAGTTCTTCGACCTGTGCGCCATCTTCGGCACCGAGAACGTCGGCATGATGACCGGCGACGCCAGCGTCAACCCTGGCGCGCCCATCATCTGCTGCACGGCCGAGATCCTGGCCAACGTGGCCCTGCGCGACGGCGCGGCGGCCGACATCGGCCAGGTCGTCATGGACGAGTTCCACTTCTACGCCGAGCCCGACCGCGGGTGGGCGTGGCAGGTGCCGATTCTGGAGCTGCCCAACGTGCAGTTCATCCTGATGTCGGCCACGCTCGGCGACGTGTCGATGTTCGAGCGCGATCTGACCAGGCGCACCGGGCGGCCGACGTCCGTGGTCAAGCACGCCGAGCGGCCGGTGCCGCTGGTCTACTCGTACAGGATGACGCCGCTGCACGAGACGCTGGAGGAGATGCTCAAGACCGGGCAGGCGCCGGTCTACGTCGTGCACTTCACGCAGGCGGCGGCGATGGAGCGGGCCCAGGCCCTGATGTCCATCAACATGGCGACGAAGGCCGAGAAGGAGGCCATCGCCGCGATGATCGGGGGGTTCCGCTTCACCACCCGGTTCGGGCGGGCGCTGTCCCGGCTCGTGCGCCACGGCATCGGCGTCCACCACGCCGGCATGCTGCCGAAATACCGGCGCCTGGTGGAGCGGCTGGCCCAGGCCGGCCTGCTGAAGGTCATCTGCGGCACCGACACCCTCGGCGTCGGCGTCAACGTGCCGATCAGGACGGTGCTGTTCACCGCGCTGTCCAAGTACGACGGCAACAAGGTGCGGCGGTTGCGCGCCCGCGAGTTCCACCAGATCGCGGGCCGGGCCGGCCGGGCCGGGTTCGACACCATCGGCTACGTCGCCTGCCAGGCCCCTGAGCACGACATCGAGAACGCCAAGGCCCTCGCCAAGATCGGCGACGACCCCAAGCGGCGGCGCGGCTACGCGCGTAAGAAGCCGCCGGAGGGGTTCGTGGGCTGGAGCGAGGACACGTTCCAGAAACTCCAGGAAGCGGAGCCGGAGCCGCTCAACTCCCGCTTCAAGGTCAGCAACGCCATGCTGCTCGCGGTGATCAACCGGCCCGGCGACTGCTTCCAGGCGATGAAGCACCTGCTGACCGACAACCACGAGGACCGCAAGTGGCAGCGGCGGCACATCAGCCAGGCCATCGCGATCTACCGGTCACTACTGGCGGGCGGCATCGTCGAGCAGTTCGCCGAGCCCGACGAGCAGGGCAGGCGGGCCAGGCTGACGATCGAGCTGCAGGAGGACTTCGCGCTCAACCAGGCGCTGTCGACGTTCGCGCTGGCCGCGTTCGACCTGCTCGACCGCGAGTCGCCGTCCTACGCGCTGGACATCGTCTCGATCGTGGAGTCGATCCTCGACGACCCGCGTCAGATCCTGTCGGCGCAGCTGAAGAAGGCGCGCGGCGAGGCGGTCGCGCAGATGAAGGCCGACGGCATCGAGTACGAAGAGCGCATGGAGCAGCTCGCCGAGGTCATGTACCCCATGCCGCTGGAAGACCTGCTGCTCGGGGCCTACGAGACCTACCGGCGCGGGCATCCGTGGGTGGGCGACTACACGGTCAGCCCCAAGTCCGTGATCCGTGACATGTACGAGCGGGCCATGACGTTCGGCGAGTACATCCAGTTCTACGAGCTGGCCAGGTCCGAGGGCACGGTGCTGCGTTACCTGGCCGACGCCTACCGCACGCTGTCGCGTACCGTGCCCGAGCACCTCAAGACCGAAGACCTGGTCGATCTGATCGAGTGGCTCGGCGAGCTGGTCCGCCAGGTCGACTCCTCGCTCATCGACGAGTGGGAGAAGCTGACCAACCCGGCCGAGGCGCTGGAGCAGCAGAACCAGCTGGAGACCAAGGTGCGCCCGGTCACGGCCAACCCGCGGGCCTTCCGCGTGCTGGTGCGCAACGCGATGTTCCGGCTGGTCGAGCTGTGCGCCATCGAGAAGGAGGACGAGCTGGAGGAGCTCGCCCCCGACGTCGACTGGGGCGCGGCGCTGGACGCGTACTACGCCGAGCACGAGGAGATCTTCACCGACGCCGACGCGCGCGGGCCCGCGCTGCTGCGGATCGAGGAGGAGAGCGGGCTCTGGAAGGTCCGCCAGACGGTCAAGGATCCGGCCGGCGACGGCGACTGGGGCATCGACGCCCAGGTCGACCTGGCCGGGTCCGATGAGGAGGGCCGCGCCGTGCTCCACGTGATCGGGCTCAACCGGCTCTGAGGCACCGCGCCGGGGGCGCTGGGGCTGCCCCCGAAGCCCAATGCAACCCCAGAAAACGACAAGCCGTGTGCCGGAACGGACTGGCAAGGGCGCCCCGGCACACGCCTGTCGATTCAGTGTCGTCCGGAATACGTCGGGGTCGTGTCATGATCGTGTCCCAAGATCGAGACATTTCCCGCAATCAGCAATCGGCGATGGTGCAGATCTTGGCGAGCATGCGCTTGGTGTCCTGCGTCTGCTGTCCGAAGTCGTCTTTTCGGGGCTTACCCCACTCGCCGGCCACGGTGTAGAGGATCAGGGCGTTTCCGCGACGGGTCACGATGGCCCGCTCGCCGCCGACGCCCGGCTTCCTGCCCTGGTATGCCTGGCCGGTGACCTTCAGCGCCTTGTCACCGAGGCTCACCGCGCGGGCGGAGTAGCGGTAGCCGGATCTGGAGCAGGCGCGGACGGCGGCCTCCATGTCGTGCAGGGCCTTGCCCGCGGCCGCGGGCGAAGAGTAGAGGATCACCTGCTCCGACCTGGAGTAGTCGGGCACCGCGGTGTAGATGAGCGTCCTGGCCTGCGTGCGGCCGCTCTGGCCGAGCTTGGCCTTCTGGCACGGGTTCACGACGAGGGCGGCCGTCTTCTTGCCGCTGGCTGTCCAGTTCGTCTCGGGGTTCTTGTCCTTGGTGGCGGCGGCCTGCTCGTACAGCAGGAAGTTGTTCGGGATGGCGACGGCGACGGCGAGTAACAGCGCTGAGATCATGGGACAAAATGGTAGGGGTGAACGACGATGAGATCAGGCGCGTCCTCGGGCTGCTCTACCAGGAAGACACGTTACGGACCTTCGCCGCCCTCGTGCTCGGTGACGCCGGCGGCCAGTCGCCCAAGGCGCTGCGGAAGCTGGCCGCCGGCGGTCTGGCGGCGTACGACGAGAGCGGCAAGTGGCGGGCCACGCCCGAGCGCTTCCGTGAGCTGCTGCGGGCGCGGGCCGAGCCGGCCGAGGAGCTGAGCGCCGAGGAGCGGGTGCTGCGCACGTTCCTGGTGGACGGGCGGCTGACGACCATGGGGATGCGGCGCGACAAGCGGCTGGTGGTGCTGCGCTACATCGCCATGGTGTTCGAGCCCGGCGTGCGCTACCCGGAGAAGGACGTGAACGTGGCCCTGCGGGCGTTCCACGACGACTACGCGGCGCTGCGCCGCTACCTGGTGGACGAGGGGCTGCTGTCCAGGGAGGACAACGTCTACTGGCGCAGCGGCGGCCCCGTCCAGATCTAGAGCGAGTGGCGGAGGTTGCTGGTCCAGGCGTCGAGCTTCGCCTGCCAGCGCTCCGGGTCCTCCGGCCGCCCCGGCACGCCCGGCCGGGTCTGCCAGGGCAGCGGTCCCTCCGCGTGCCGGTACTCCACGCCGAGCGCGTCCAGCCGGGGCAGGTGCGCCGCCAGCCGTGCCCGGAAATCGTCCAGGTCCCGTTCGGGTGAGCTCCACACCGTCTCGGAGAAGGCCGCCAGCCGGGGGAAGGCCATGTAGTCCGCGTGCCGGCTGGAGTCGATCAGCTCCGTCCAGAGGCCGCACTGCGCGCCCAGCACGTGGGCGGCGGCCGGTTCGCCGCGCAGGCCGGCGGGCACCGGCTCGAAGGCGTAGACGTCCTCCAGCGTGAGCACCGTCCCGAACGGCACCGGCTCCTCCTCCCCCGGCCCCTGCCGGTAGTCCAGGTAGAGGCTCGTGTTGGAGCAGTTGATCACGTCGTGGCCGCTCCTGGCGGCGGCCACCGCGCCCAGCTCGCCCCGCCACGACGCGACCACCGCGCCGGGCGCCAGGCCGCCCTCCAGGATCTCGTCCCAGCCGACGAGCCGGCGTCCGCGCGTCGTCAGGTAAGCGTCGAACTGGTGGATGAACCAGCTCTGCAGCTCCTCCTCGTCCCGCAGCCCCAGCTCGGCGATGCGCCGCTGCGCCGCGGGGCTCGCCTTCCACTGGTCCTTGCGGCACTCGTCGCCGCCCAGCACGATGTACGGGCTGGGGAACAGCTCGAGCACCTCGTCCAGCACGTCCTGGAAGAACTTGATCGTGCTGTCCTCGACGTTGAGCACGTTCTGGCCGACGCCCCAGCCCGTGCGCACCTCCAGCGGCGTGTCCAGGTTGCCGAGCTCCGGGTACGCGGCGATAGCGGCCTGTGTGTGCCCCGGCAGGTCGATCTCGGGGACGACCGTGATGTGCCGGGCCGCGGCGTACGCGACGATCTCCCTGATGTCGTCCTGGGTGTAGTAGCCGCCGTGCGGGCGGCCGTCCAGGGCGCCGTTCCAGCCGGTCTGGCTCTCCTTGCGCCACGAGCCGACCTCGGTCAGCCTCGGGTAGCGGCGGATCTCGATGCGCCAGCCCTGGTCGTCGGTGAGGTGCAGGTGCAGGACGTTCAGCTTGTGCAGGGCGATCAGGTCGATGAAGCGGAGCACGTCGCGCTTGGTCATGAAATGCCGGGCGACGTCGAGGAGGCAGCCGCGCCACCCGAACCTCGGCGCGTCCTCGACGTACGCGCCGGGCACCTCGAAGGGCCCGCGCGCGGCCTTCCTGAAGGCGGCTGGCGGCATGAGCTGCCTGAACGTCTGCGCCCCGTAGAACGCCCCGGCGGGCCCGCCCGCGACGATCTCCACCGTGGAGCCGACGGTCAGCCGGTACGCCTCCGGCGGCAGATCGCCGAGCGCCAAGGTGATCGTTCCCGAGCCCCCTGGCAGCAGCTCGCCTCCGGTGACGGGGGCGAGCTCACCGCGCAGCCAGGCGGCCACCTCGCCCAGCGCCGGGTCGGCGGCGAGCGAGGTATCGCGGTTGAGGACGAACGCCCCTGGCCGGGACTCGTGCTTGACGGGCTTGGGAACGATCAACAACGGCAAACTCCTTACTTACAGGTGATGGCGGCGTCGGCGAAGTCGGCGTGGTCGGAGGTCGCGTTGTCGCCTCCGTTGGTGGCGACCAGCCGGACGTATCTGGCGCCCTCGACGGACGCGGTGACCTTGCGGGCGGGCATGGCGCCGGTGAGCACGCCCGAGTGGGCGACCCGGCCCCCGTCGGCCCAGACCTCGAAGTCGGCCGAGCCCGCCGAGCCGACCTCGTCGTCGATCCCGGCCTGGAACTCCACGGTCGAGCAGCGCCCGGCGGTGTAGAACTCGATCTCGGCGGGCGCGTGGGCGCCGAGGCCCTTGGCGTACGTGACGCCCTCGATGGTGATCGGCTTCCCGTCTCCGGCCGCCTTGTCACCGTTGCTGGTGTCCTTCTCGACCGGGCCGAAGTAGTTCTTGGCGCTGGTCCAGGCCACGTCGCTGAGGGACGTACGCCCCGAGCCGGGAGCCGTGGCGACGGTCACGACGGCCACGGCGGTCTGCGTGCCCTGCGTGAAGGTGAGTTCGTAGTTCCCCGGCGTGGCACCGGCGGGCGGGGTGATGGCCCATTTCACGGTGAGCGTCTCGCCGCCGTCCAGCTTGCCGGTCTTGGCGGGCGTCCGCGCGGCGGCCTGCCACCCGTCCGGTACGCGTGCCGTGACCTCGACGTCGCGCAGGCGTGCGGTGGCCCCCGTGTTGGTGACCTTGGTCAGGATCTCGCCTGTCTTGCCCGGTTCCAGCACCGAGGGCCGGTCGTCGCCGAGGAACTTCGGCGGGTCGGCCTCGAACGTCACCAGCGGCGGCGCCTGCTCACGGCTCTCGCTGACCCGGTAGAGCAGGGCCGCGTGCGCGGGAACGTGGGCCGCCAGCTCGCCCTTGGACGAGGTGACCGCGCCGCTCCACAGTTCCTCGACCCGGTAGCGAGACGCACCGAGCGCGGTCGAGATGGTGGCCGAGCGGTCGCTCTCGTTGAACAGCGCGACGGCCCGGTCGCCGTTGGCCAGCGGCTTGGACAGCACGTGGTACCAGCCGTCGCTCTTCACGAACGTGCCGTGCACGCCCAGGGAGTCCTGGTTCACCGCGACGACCTTGGGGTTGGCGACGACCGCGGGCGGCGCCGCGGCCGGGTCGGCCTGCAGGATCAGCGGGGACGCCCCGATCGCCCAGAGCGTGAACTGGGCGCGGTACTCGGTCTCGGTCATCCCGCCGCGCCCGGCCTGGATCAGGTCGGGGTCGGACCAGCTGCCCGGGCCCGCGTATTCGGCCCTGAGCTGGTTGGTCTCCCAGATGTCCACCATCGTCGCGTAGACGTCGGGGATGGGACGGTTGTAGACGTTCGTGCGCCAGGTGGTGGCGCCCGCGCTCTTGCCCCAGAGCCACGGCACGGTGCTGCCGTCCTCGTTGTTCATGGCGAACGCGACGTCCGCGCCGAGGGCCTGGCGCATGCGCGGGTAGAGGGCCTCGCCGATCTGCTGCACGTTCTGGCCGGGGAAGTCGGCCGTGGGGATGTTGCACCAGTCGTACTTGACGTAGTCGACGCCCCAGCCCTTGACCTGCTCGGCGTCGGCGGCCTCGCTCTTGTACGAGCCGGGGCCGCCGCCCGAGCACGCCTTGGTGCCGGCCGAAAGGCTGAGGCCCAGCTTCATGCCCTTGCCGTGTACGTAGTCGGCGAGGGCTTTCACGCCGCCCGGGAAGCGGGCGGCGTCGGGGGCCAGGGCGCCGTTCGTGCGCTGCGCGGCCAGCCAGCAGTCGTCGATGATGACGTACCGGTAGCCGAGCGGGACGAGGGGCACGAGGGCGTCGGCGGCCTTGCGTACCGACGACTCCGAGACCGAGCAGCCGAGCGAGCGGCTGCTCCAGCCCATGGGCGGGCCGGAGGCGGCTTCGGCGGTGCTGGATAACGGCACGAAGGGCATGGTGAGGAGGGCCGCCGCGGCGGCGGCCGTGAGGATGCGCATGGGAGTCCTGTCAGGCGGGGTTGAGTCTGGGGACGCCGGGCTCGATGACGAAGGAGCCGGAGGTGTAGGCGGGGGCGTACGGCTCGGTGACGCGTGACAGCGAGCGGAAGTCGACCTTCATCTCCTGCTGGGTCAGCCTGGCGCGCACGTAGCCGCGGCGGCCGTTGAAGAACTTCACGTGCGGGTTCTCGTTGAGCAGGACCTGCGTGTTGGGGTACTCGTCCAGGCCGTTGCCCGCGCTCGTCACCGAGGTGGTGACCAGTTCCACGGCGACGGACTTCGACTCGGGGTCCTGGTAGTCGCGCTTGACCTCGCCGGCCCAGTGGGAGTGCACGTCGCCGGTGAGCACGACGGCGTTGCGCTTGTAGGTGTCGATGGCGGTCGTCAGGCGGTTGCGGGAGGCGACGTAGCCGTCCCAGCCCTCGTTCGAGTAGCCCTTGCCCTCGCCGTTGGTCCAGTCCATCTCCATGAGGAAGACCTGCTGCCCGAGCAGGTCCCAGGTGGCGCGCGAGCCCTTCAGCTCGCCGTCCAGCCAGGCCTCCTGGTCGCGGCCCAGGATCGTCCTGTTGGGCTCGAGGCGGTCGAGGCAGTCCGGGCCGACGGTGCCGCTCTTGCCGGTGCACGCGTACAGGTCGCGGTACTGGCGGGTGTCGAGCATGTGGAGGTTGGCGACCGCGCCCCAGCGGATGCTGCGGTAGAGCTTGAGCGCCGAGCCGTTGGGCTTCTGGGCGCGGCGCAGCGGCATGTTCTCGTAGTACGCCTGGAAGGCCGCGGCCCTGCGCGGGAGGAACGGCGGGTCGGGCTGCTCGGGCACGTCGCCGGCCCAGGCGTTCTCGATGTCGTGGTCGTCCCACACCACGACCCAGGGGGCGATGGCGTGGGCCAGCTGCGACTCGGGGTCGGCCTTGTGCTGGGCGTGGCGCAGCCGGTAGCCGGCCAGGTCGAAGCACTCGCCGCCGGCCTGGTCGCGGACCGGGTACTTGTAGTCGCCGTACTCGTATATGTAGTCGCCGAGGAAGGCGATCAGGTCGGGCTGGTCCTCGGCCATCCTGCGGTACGGCGTGAACCAGCCCACCTGGTAGTCGGCGCAGGAGGTGAACGACAGGTTCAGCGCCCGGCTGCGGGAGCCGAGGGCCGGGGCGGTGAGGGTGCGGCCGACGGGGCTGATCTCGCCCTCGGCCCTGAAGCGGTAGAAGTACTCGGCGCCTGGGTCAAGGCCTTCGAGCTCGACGTGGACGCTGTGGGCCGCGTCGGGGCGGGCGACCTCGGTGCCGTTCCGTACGACATGCCGGAAATTTTCGTCTTTGGCGAGCTGCCACTGGACCGGCACCGGGCGGTCCGGCATGCCGCCGAGGCCGTCGAGCGCGATCGGGTTCATGGCGAGCCGGGTCCACAGGACCACGCCGTCAGGCGTGGGCTCGCCCGAGGCGACGCCGAGCTGGAAGGGGTCGGAGACAGGGGCGCGACGGGCCGCCGCCTGCACAGGGGCAGCACCCAGTGCGGCGGAAACGCCCAGGCTCGCGCCCCCGGCGAAGAGTGAACGCCGGGTGATCATAGGGGTCCTTACGTGAGGGGGGTGTCCCGCTACTTGACGGTGGCGTTGCCTTCGGTGACGGCCTGGTCGGCGGCAGCCTGCGGGGTGAGCTTGCCGAGGTACATCTCGTTGAAGATCTGGTTGAGCTTCGTCTCGAAGCCGGTGAAGCCGGTGGTGACCGGCAGCGGGAAGGTCGAGCCCTCGGCCTCCGTCGCGAACGGCGAGACGTCGACCTTCTTCGACTTCCAGAAGTCGACGTAGCCCTGGCTGAGGCCGTTGAGCGCGGGGAAGACGTAGCCGCCGTCGGCCATCATCTTCTGCGGCTCCTGAGTGCCGAGGTATTCGGCCAGCTTCATGGCCTCCTTGGGGTGCTTGCTCTTGGCGTAGACGGCCTCGGCCAGGCCGTTCAGGTTGACCGAGCGGCCCTGCGGCCCCTCAGGCATGGGCGCGACGCCGATCTCGAAGCTCGCCTCGGGCGCCACGAACGGCAGCAGCGCGTTGTTGGCGGGGAACATCGCGACCTGGCCCGCCTTGAACATGTCGGTGACCTTGCCGGTGGGCGGGTTGGTCTGGGTGGCGGGCGGGGAGACGTGGTGCTTGTTCACCAGGTCCACGCCGAACTGCAGCGCCTGCACCGACGCCGGGTCGTTGAAGGCGTACTTGCCGAAGGGCTTGTCGACGAGCTTGCCGCCGTTCGAGCTGACCCAGTTCATCCACTGTGTCTGGTAGTGGTTCCAGGAGGCGAAGCCGTACGTCTTGACCTTGGCGGCGTCGAAGCCGGCGTCGCCGGGGTGCTTGCCGGCCTCGTCCACGGTGAGCTTGCGTGCCGTGTCGAGCAGGGTGCCGGTGCCGTCCGCCGCCCAGGTGAGCTTGTCGGGCATCTCCACGCCGGCCTTCTTGAACAGGTCCTTGTTGTAGAGCAGGCCGACGATTCCCCAGTCCTTGGGGACGCCGTACAGCTTGTCCTGGTAGGTGAAGGAGCCGACGACGGTCTGGTGGTACTTCGACTGATCGACCTGGACCGGGCTGAGCACGCCCTTGGTCACGTATTCGGGGAACTGGGTGGGGGTCATCCAGAACACGTCCGGGGCGGTGCCCGCGACGACGTCCGCGGTGAGCTTCGTCCAGTACTGGTCGTACGGCAGCAGCTCGATGTTGACGTCGATGCCGGGGTTGGCCTTCTCGAAGGCCGCCATGACCTTCTCGTAGCCGACCTTCTGCTGGTCGTCCCAGAGCCGGTACGTCAACGTGACCTTGGCGGACTCGCCGCCGCCCGAGCCTGAGCCGCACGAGGTGAGGGCGAGCATGGCGGCGCCGAGCAGCGCCCAGCGAATCGGGGGGTTGTGCAACATTCGCTGACCTTCTTCTTACTTGAGACCTGTGAGGACGACGGATCTGACGATGTGCTTCTGGAAGAAGATGAAGATGGCCACCATGGGCACCAGCGCGATCAGGCTGCCGGCCATCATGAGGTTGTAGTCGACGCCGATGCCCTGCTTGAGCGTGGCGATGGCCACCGTGATGACCTTGGTGTCATCGCCGCTGGTGATGATCAGCGGCCAGAGGAAGCTGTTCCACGAGGAGATCACCGTGATGATCGCCAGCGTGCCGAGGGCGGGGCGGCAGAGCGGGAGCAGGACGCGGAGGAGGATCGTCAGCGGCCCCGCCCCGTCGATCCGCGCCGCCTCCTCGAGCCCGGAGGGCAGGGTCTTGAAGAACTGCCGCATCAGGAAGATCCCGTACGGCGTGCCGAGCACGTAGGGGGCGAGCAGGCCGTACCAGGTGTTGACCAGCTCCAGCTCCCGCATGATCAGGAACAGCGGGATCATCGTGACGGCGCTCGGCACCATCATCGTCGCCACGAACAGCCAGAACAGCACGTCCCTGCCCTTGAACCGGAGACGCGCGAACGCGTACGCGGCGAACGTGGTGAACACCAGCTGGCCGACCGTCAGCAGAGCCGTCATCAAGGCCGTGTTGAGCAGGTAGCGCGGGAAGTCCCCTTCCAGCATCTTCGCCAGGTTGCCCGCGGTCGGCGGCAGCCCGGGCAGCCAGGGTGCCGTCGTGCTCAGCTGCGCCTGCGTCTTGAACGCCGTCAGCACGACGAGCAGGTACGGGAAGACGGAGATGAACGCACCGACCGCGAGCACGGCGTACAGGAGGATTCGCTTGGCCATGGGTCTCCTCTCAGCTCAAGTCGTAGGTGGTGCGTTTGCTGAAGAACCTGACCTGGGCCATCGTCACCAGGAAGATGATCAGGAAGAGCAGCGTCGACAGCGTGGCCGCGTAGCCGAAGTCGAACTCCTTGAACGCGGTCTGGAAGATCCTGAAGTTGATCACGTCGGTGGTGTGGCTGGGGCCGCCGTCCGTCATCGCGAACACCGTGTCGAACACCTGGAAGGAGCCGATCAGGTTCGTCACGCTGACGAAGAACATCGTGGGGTTGAGCAGCGGCAGCGTCACCCGCCAGAACCGCTGCGCCGGCGTGGCGCCGTCGGTCTCGGCCGCGTCGTGCAGCTCCTTCGGGATGCCCTGGAGCCCGGCCAGGAAGAACAGCATGTTGTAGCCGGTGTACTGCCAGACGCTGACGAGGGCGACGGCGGGCAGCGCCCACGCGGGGTCGGACAGCCAGTCCGGGCCGGTGATCCCGACCAGCGCCAGGGCGCTGTTGATGGCGCCGTTGCGGGGGTCGAAGATCCAGCCCCAGACCAGGGCCAGGACGATGGGGGTGGCCATCCACGGGACCACGAACAGGGACCGGTAGAACCTGACGCCCTTGATGCGCTGGTTGAGCAGCATCGCCAGGCCCAGGGCGAGGACGGTCTGCAGGGGGATGCAGAGCAGGACGTACCCGATCGTCACGCCGAGCGAGTGCCACGTCTGGCCGTCGCCGATCAGGCGGCGGTAGTTGTCGAAGCCGACGAACCGGGGGTCCGAGAGCAGTTCCCAGTCGAAGAGGCTGAGGACGAGGACGATGACCATGGGAAGCAGCAGGAAGGCCACCACGCCGAAGAGGCTGGGCGCCACGAACAGGTACGCGTGCCAGCCGCTCCCCCGCCTCCGCCGCCCTTTGGCCGGCTGGACGTCCGCCACCAGGCCGCTCTCGGCGGTGTGGCTGGTCACGACGGCTCCGTCGACGTCGGGACCATGAGGCGCCTGGTCGTCTCCAGGCCCCAGTCGTCCAGGGCCGCGATCGGGTCGCTCGCTCCGCGCAGGCCGCCCGTGCCGGCGATGTGCGCCGCCCACTCCTCCCGCGCCTCCACCTCGGGGCGCAGGATGATGCAGTCCGGGTCGTTGACCCACCACCGGGCGTGCAGGAACTCGCGGGCCGCCCCCGTGAGGCGGGCGCCCAACTGGGACGGCTGGCTGATGTCGCCGGACTTGGGCTGCACGGTCGGCGCGATGTCGGGGCTGACGCGCATGATGTCCACCAGACCGATGCTGGGTAACATCGGCGCCCCGCACCCGTGCAGGGTCGCGTCGGCGCCGGCTCCTTGGCGGATCAGCTCCAGGCCGCGCCGGTACGCGGCGATGGGGTCGAGGTCCTCGTGCCGCCCGCCCGCGAGCGCTCCCGCGTAGACGAAGTCGAGCTTGAAGTGGCTGATGCCCATCGCGCTGAACGTCCGGAAGACGTTCACCAGGTGCTCGGCCGCCTCGGGGTGGGTGACGTCGAGCACCGCCAGGTCCTGGTCCCACATGCGTCCCGCGTACGCGCCCTGGACCAGCCAGCCGGGGTGCTCGCGGAAGATCCGGCTCCGGTGGCCGACCAGGAACGGGGCGGTCCAGATCCCGGCCCGCCGGCCCGCGCCCGTGACGGCGTCCACGGCCCGCGCCAGCGAGCCGAACTCGGGCCGTCCCTCCAGCCAGTCGCCGATCTCGGCCTCGTAGCCGTCGTCGATGAGGAACATGTCGGCGCCCAGGCCGAGGCGCTCTGAGAGCTCCAGGTTCTCGATGACGTCGGCGTCGGTGACCTTGCCCCAGTAGCCGTACCAGGTGCACCACATGGGCGGGACGGCGGGGAACGTCCGGGGTCCCGTCATGGTGCCCGCCCAGTCGCGCAGGGCCTGGTCCAGGCCGCCTTCCGAGCGGTGGTGGCGTACGGGGCCGTCGGCGGAGATCACCAGACGGCCGCCCTCCTGGCGTGCCCTGATCGACGGCACCTGGAGGGGGCTCGGTGCCGACCAGAGCTCGACGGACCCGTCGCCCGGCTCGACGGCCAGCAGCCCCTCGCCCTGGAACACCCCGTCGGGGATCGGGGTCTCCGGGCGGTAGGCGAGGATCTGGATGGTCTCGTCGGCGGGCCTGGGCGGAGTGTCTGTCAGGCGGTACGCGCCCGTGGGGCTCCACGACTGCCAGCCGTGCTCGAACACCCGCGCCTCGCCAGGGTCACACCTGATCTCGCCGATGTCAGCGAAGGACATCCTGATTCCTCTCGACTTTCAAAGGAGCCCTTCATTAGTAGCACCGGCGGTCGTGCGGGGTCAATGACCGTCTTTCGCCTGAAATAACTGCAGATGCGCGAGGGCATACAGGGGCCAATCGCTGGCATAATCTGTGGTTACAGAGGAGACCTACTTAAGGACGGCGATGGCGGACGTTCGCGGAGGCGACCTGTCCCGGCTGCGGCAGCTCAACTCGCTGACGGCCATCCGGGAGCTGCGCAGGGCGGGCCCGCTCACCCTGTCGGCGCTCGCCGAGCGTACCGGTCTGTCCCGGCCGTCCATGAAGGAGGTCACCGACGAGCTCATGGAGCTGGGCTGGGTGGAGGAGGTGCCGCCGAGCCCCGGCACGATGGGCCGGCCGGCCCGCCGCTACCGCTTCCGCGCCGACAGCGGCTATCTGGTCGGGGTCGACATAGGGGGTCACAACATCCGCGCCGCCCTGTCCGACCTGGACGGCGAGATCCTCGCGGAGACCCGGCAGCCGGTGCTTCCCGACGCTCCGATCGAGGAGCGCCTGTCGGCGATCGAGCGGGCGGTCTCCGGGTGCCTGGCGCTCAGCCGTACGTCGGTCTCCGACCTGTGGACGATCTCGGTGGGCACCGTCGGCGTGATCGACGTCGAGGGCCGCGTCATCTACTCGGCCGCCGTGCCCGCCTGGCGGGACCTCGACCTCGCGGGCAAGATGCGGGAGATGTTCCCCTGCCAGGTGCTCATCGAGAACGACAGCCGCCTGGCCGCCATGGCCGAGTCCAGGCGCGGGGTGGCCAAGGGCGCCCGGGACGTGGTGTTCCTGCACGTGGGCCGCCGCATGGGGGCCGGCCTGATCATCGGCGGCAAGGTGCACAGAGGCTTCGGGGCGGCGGCCGGGGAGATCTCCATGCTGCCCGAGGCCCGCTGGTTCGACGCTCCCGAGCACCTCAACACCTGCCCGTCCATCCCCGAGGGCACCGCGCCCGAGGACGCGGCCGGGTTCACGCTGGCCGCCGCGCGGAACGGGGATCCGGCGGCGGTCGCCGCCGTCGAGCGGTACGTGGACGACCTCGCGGTGGGGACGGCCGCGATGGTGCTCATCCTGGATCCGCAGATAGTGGTGCTGGGGGGCGGGTTCTCGCGCTCGGCGGACGTGCTGCTCGAGCCGCTGCGGGAACGGCTGGAGCGCACCTGCATGCGCATGCCGGAGGTACGCGCGTCCACGCTCGGTGACGAGTGCGTGGTGGTGGGGGCCATCGACTACGCGGTCGACCATCTGGACGACCAGCTCTTCACCCCCGACAAGGGCCCCCTCCCCGTCACCCGCTAACCGTTGCGGAGGCGGGCGCGGTAGTCGCGGGGCGGCAGGCCGTACTCACGCTTGAACGCCCGGCTGAAGTGGAACGGGCTGACGAAGCCGGACGCCGCCGCCACCTGCCCCACGTCCAGGTCCGTCACCTCGAGCAGGCTGGCGGCGCGCCGTACCCG
>NZ_JBFAMX010000123.1:0-23825 GCF_040659615.1 Nonomuraea sp. NPDC049784 | reverse complement strand
GGAGGCGACCGCGAAGCGGCTTGGCCTTGCCCCGTGAAGCGGGTTCGCGGTAGACCCCAGGCCGGCGCCGAGACAGTCGGACGTTCACCCTGGATGTGCAGAGCCAGCGACCTCGGGGAGGAATCGGAGGAGCGGGCGCCAGAAGGGCTCTTCCCAGCGAGGGGAACTCTTCGGAAGAGGCGGCGCAGGTGTGGGCCTGCGCCGCCATGGCCCCATCTACAGGTCGTGCTCTGGGGGACAGTCGTCCGGGTGTGGCTCCGGCGGCAGATCCGAATGATCGTCCTGCACGGGGCCGTCTTCAAAGGTGTCCTCTTGCACCATCGCCAACCAACCGGCCTCCCTGCGGGCGCGGGCCCGGGGCTCGGTCTGGTCCTCCACATCGAGGTAGTCGAGCAGTGTGGCCAGGTCGTCAAGCGAAGCTGGCGGGAACTGCTGCCAAGTGGTGAAGAACTTCGGCCAGTCGTAGATGGCGCGAAGTTCGCAGTGCGACAGGGTGAACGCGGGACCGGCTCCCCACGGGCTTCCCCCCTCGCGGAAGGTGAGCATCCAGTTGTCGTCAGGCCGGTCGGGGTAGTGGCCCTCGACGACCACCTCGTTGTATGTGCGGTAGTACGCCAGCGTTATCGACCGCTCTCGCATGTGGGCGTCTCCTGACATGCTGTTAGAACGGGGGCTCGTCGATGAAGGCGCCAGTCGCGTAGCGTCTGTCCCACCGCTCGCGGGCGCACTGATACAGGTTGGCCCCGGCCTCGTGCGCGATGTGGATTTCAGCATCGGTGAGACCCACCTCCCGAGCGGCCGCATACGCGCGCAAGCAAACACCTGCCAGGTGAGCGGCGCATACTTCCCGGTCGGTTCCACCCGCCCGCCGAGCGCGAGCGTAGTCGTGCAGAACAATGTTCATCCGGTCTGCGCGCCGTACCCGCCGATCGCTTGCTCCTGCCCGGCGGGCAACGTCGTAGCCCGCCCAGTCGATGCGTGCTTTCAGGGCGGCACGGAACCGGTCATGGCTCACCTGGTGGGCGCGTGCGTCGATGTAGTCGCTGAGGGACACGTCGGCACGCCAGATGGTCATGATCTCGTCATGGGTGGCGCCAGCCCTGCTCGCCTCCCGATACAGAAGCAGGTCGATGCCTGCGGCGCTCGCAGTGAGAATGCCTTCGTGGTGCGCCCCGCGGGCGAGGCAATCGCTGTAGAGCCGCAGCGGAATCCCCGCCGCGAGCGCGAGGCGAACCTGCTGGTCGCTCGCTCCTGCCGCGCGCGCCCAGGTGTAGCCAGGCGACGCGATACCGTCCCTGACGGCCGCCTGGCTCTCCTCCCAGGTTGCGCCCCGCATGACTGCGAAGATCGCTTCCTGAGGGCAGCCGGACAACTGAAAACCTGGCAGGTGCGCACCGTTCCCGTGCTGCTTGAGCAGCTCAGTGCCATCGACATCCGCGACCACGGCCAGCCGCCGGACCCGCACACCGGTGTTGATGTAGTCCCGGCTGTCGTACCCCAGGACGTCTTTTTCGTCGTAGGCGACGAGCACGAGATGGTCGCAGGGGATTCCGTCCATGGTGACGGCCTGCCACAGGGGGCTGAGGTCGTCGATTTCGGTGGTGGCCAGCCGTAGGCCGTCTCCTGGATGAGAGGGCCGTGACCGTCCGTTGCTGGTGTCGATCGGGCCCTTGGCTTCGGCCCAGTTGCCGGGCTCTGGGCAGGACCAGCCACCATGTGGCAGACGGGCGTCCGTGCTCTCATCGCGCCGCACGGCGATGATTCCCCAGCTGGTGGTGCCCGCCGGAAGCTGGTGGCCTCCGTCGCGGACGATGACCTCCAGCAGGTTGGTAAAGTCCCCATCCACGCATTCAACGATTGGCTTGAGCATGCGCCGTCCTCTCGCGTATCCCGTTGCGCCGAGGCGAGCTGTCTCGGCGCCTGGGTAGCAAGAGCTCGTATGGCGGCGGAGTGGGGCCAGGCTCGCCGCAGGCGACCGTGCGAAGCACGGCGTGGCCTGGCCCCACGCAGCGGCCATGCGATAGAACCAGGCGGGCGCCGAGAAAGCTTCGGATCGCCGCCGTGGAGCCCCCAAGGGAAGGCAGGCGCAGCATGCAACCGTGCTCTGGCCCGCAGCGCAGCGGCTAGTGCCCAACGCTGGGGCACGGCATCGTCCGCGTCGCTGAGTGGGCCCGGTCATCCTGGTGAAACCGGATCACGGCGCTGTGGGCGTGTTGGGGTAGCGCGTATTGGACGAGCCCGCCACCTACGACCGGGCGCTCTGCGAAAGGGGATGGTGGCGCGACCTCGGTGTCATAGCCGAGTGTCGGCCACACCGGCCACTTGGCAGCTGGTCGGCATGCAGTTTCATGTCTGCTGACGGTCCATGGCGTCGGCAACGTCTCGCAAGAGTTGCAAAGAGTCGGCGGGAGAGTAGGCCAACGCAATGAGGTCCGCGAAGAGGTCGCGATAGGTGGCGATAGGAGCGTTCTCGCCCCTCAAGAGGACTCCTTCATTGTGATTGCCAAGGTGAAGGAGATCCTCCAGTGGGCCAGCGAACTCCAGCAGCGTGAAGGCAGGTTGGTGGATGCCAGGGTGATCTCCGGAGCCAAAGGGCAGGACAGCGACGCTCACGAGGTCGTCACCGGCAGCGGTGTCGGCGATGTGACGTAACTGTGCAGGCATGATCAGTTCGCCAGCCGGGTTCCGAACGAGCCGCTGGATCACGGCCTCATCCAGAACGAAGAAGCAGCGTAGCGGCGTCGTGCGAGCCAACCGTCCCTGCTGCCGCCGCATAAGCACGTCCACCCGCGCGCTCGCCGGACCTGCACTGGACGTCCTGCGGTTGTGCTCCTCGTCCAGGGCCTGAGCGTACTCGGCTGTCTGCAGAAGGTCTGGCACTACGAGTCCTTGAAACTGGCGGATGACGGACGCTCCGGCCTCGAACCCAAGGTAAGCCAGGTAGGTTTCTCCCACGTCGCTCTTGTACGCGTCCCACCAGCCTCGGCGGCGCGCAGCTACATGCAGCCGCCGCAACCAGTTCAACGGTCCTGGATCATCGACGCGGTAGAGTCTCAGCAAGGCTTCCAGGTCTACCTTGCGCAAAGGCGTCTTCCCGCCCTCAATCCGAATCACCTTCGAGGGGTGCCACTCCAGGCTTCTCGCCACCTCCTTTTGCGTGAACCCACACTGTTGGCGCAGGCGTATCAATTCCTCTCGAAGCAGGACACCTTGGACGACAGGTCCAGCATCGGCATCGTGCGAGTCCCCTACAGCGTCGTTTAGACGTGCGCTCAAAGCTGTTCTCCTCCTCCTGTTCTGACGGCCTGCCCCCACCCTGTGAGCTGCCACGAGCGACGGATGTCGTCGGCGGCGATCACCCGAAGGGGGTTCTCCGAACGCCTGGCGCTCCGGGCTCGGGCCTGGAGCGCCGCCCGCCCGTGTTGGGCAGGCGGGTCTTTCAGCGCGTGGAGATCTGGTTGCTCCCAGCGCCTGGCTTTCGCGCACGACGGACCCATGCGAGGGTGCCAGACCGACTACAGCACTTCGTGCGCCCGCCGAAACTGCGGCGCGAGCACGGTTACCGTGGCTGTGGCGTCATCGAAGCTCGCGGGCGGCGCGGCCGGGGGGCTAGGGATGCGGAAGGCCCGCCTCCCGAAGGACGGGCCAGGGTCGAAGTTATCTGGGGCTACTCGCCCTGCCTGAGCTTGCGCACTTCGTCGGCCAGGTCGTCAAGAAGGGCGGAGCCCACTTCCGGGCTCAGCGCCTGAACCCTGCGCACGGCGGCCATTCCGGCCTCCCCGTCGCGTGCTGTCATGGCGGCGGCCAACTCGTCCACTGCTGCCAGTACCGCAGTCTTCTGATGCGAGGTCAACCTGGCGACTGCCTTCTTGAACCGGGCGTTCATCGTCGTTGTCTCTCCTGATGGGGTCAGACGGTGGATTGTGGTGTGGGAATTCCGCTCATGCCAGGTCATCGTCCTGGTTTGGCCCGCTCTCGCTAGGGCGGAATGATCTCTTTCTTGGACAGGCCGTCTTGGATGCGTCGTTCCATGAAGGCGTGAGTACGGGGGTTCCAGCGCAGGCGGCATAGGACGACGCGGTTGAGAGAGGCGTCCGCTTGGCAGTCGCCGCCGCAGTTGAGGCGGTGGCGGGTGGCCTTGCCGGAGCTCGCCAGCGTGAACCGTTAGTGCGGAGGAAGTGGGGGTCGAACCCACAAGGCGGCTGTGCCGCTCGCCTGTTTTTAAGACAGGTGCCGTCGCCTCTCGGCTTGTTCCTCCAGAGCGCCTGCGAGTGAGGGCTCGCGCAGGCGTCTTGAATCTGTGTTCGGGGCGGACGTCGGTCACCACGGGCATGAAGGAGACAGCCATGCCGGAGGTCATGTGCTGCGTGCCACATTGCGCGAACAGTGATCGGCCAGGAAAACTGGCCGCCGCCGGACTGGCGGCCAGGTTTCCTGGCGGACGCCTCCCACCGCTCGCCGGAGTAGAGAAGAAGAGTTCCTACTCGAAGGCAGGCGGGGCGTGGAGATGGCTGAAGCGCGCGACATCGGAGGCGAGCGCTCCTATGTGGGCGGCGCGAGCACTGGCTGTCTCACCGCCTGAGCTTGCTGCACGGCGGACCCGCGCAGTGGCCCCGCAGTACGTCCAGGTGGGCGCCGAGACCGCCAGACGTTTCCCTGGGTTCGCAGGGCGAGCGATGCCTGGGGACCGCAGAAGCGGGCGCGTCAGAAGGGGCGCTCTCCTGCAACGGCCGGTGCTCGGCTGCGCAGCCGCTTCTGTGCCGCCTCGTACACGCTGTGGCCGGCCTGGTGGCTGGTGTGCACGTCGCGGTCGCTGAGGCCTGCTTCGAGTGCGAAGGCGTAGTCGCGTGCGCTGATGCCCGTCAGATGAGCCGCACAGATCTGGCGGTCGCTTCCTCCTGCTCGCAGAGCTCGGGCGTAATCCGGGAGGGGAATGTTCAGCTTGTGAGCGCGACGACGGCACCCGCTCCTGACGATCGCCCGCCGACCGAAGTCCTGGCCTTGAGCGGCGGCAAGTGGAGCGCTCAGGTACTAGTCGAACTGGGCACGGTCCACGCCGCTTCACCCAGTTGGAGTGCGTGATCAGGGGCATCAGCCGTCGCATGGCGACCGTGAGCTTGCGCGATCTCGAACGCGCAACGGGCTCATCGCCCGAACCGTGTACCTGGATTCCCCGCCGCGAGTCGAGTACGCCACTACTCCATGAACTGCTGAATGAACTCTGCGAGTGCGATTTACCCTTTCATTCATCCCCTTCCCCGGCAAGAGTCCTGGAACGGCATACGATCTTTATCGGCTGAGTGAATTGAGAACGTTGCCCAACAGGGCGCGCGCGTCGTCACCATAGACGGCCTTGTTCTCTAGCAGATGAAACACGCGCCAGTACGTATCGATCTCTTCCGGACGATTCAGCCTCAGTTCCGCAGTGACAGTCTCGACGAGGACGTGACTCCTTTCGAACATCCAGAATCCGTGATCGACGTTCGCGTCCCATTCCGCCGTAAGCGGGAGAATGCCCACGCGGACACGGTTGTCACCGACCTGAGCACTGATCTTCTCTATCTGCTCCGTCATCACACTCGAATTACCATAGGCACCGGAACGCAATCCGAACTCTGTGAGCAGGAAGTGGAACTCGACCTCGGCCCGCTGGAGAATGGCCTGTCGGCGGAGTCGCATGGCGACGGCGTCGTCGACATTGTCGATCGCGTGGTGGACACGGGCGTGGGCGAGAAGCCGAAGCCGTGCATAAGCGGCGGTCTGGAGCAGTCCCGGAACGAAGTGCGGCTCGAACACCCGTAGTTGCCGGGCGTTTGCCTCCAGTTCGAGCCAGCGCTGCTGTGTCGTCGTTCCCGCCTGTCCGCGCCACCCTCGCAGCGCTGCCAGCAGGGCGGTGATGTTACGAGAGGTGTTCACTGATTTCCTTCCGGGAGTGTGTCATTGCGGGTGAAGAGGCGGATGTCGTCGGTGACGATCACCGCGAAGGGGTCTCCGAGCTCCTGGTGTTCCAGCACCCGGGACTGGATATGGAGGAGGAACTTCCGGCACAGCTCGTTGGGCACCTGAGCCGGGGAAACGCGACAGAGCCCGGGAATCCTGGGGCGGCCGAGGAGAGGAGGGTGTTCGGGCGCGGGACTGACCGCGCCCGAACGTTGCGAGCTACTTGGGGGTGCGACGGCGACCTTGCCGTCCTCGGGCACGTAGACGATGCTCACCTTGCCCGATGCGGCGATCTCGCAAGCTTGTCCATGTTCAGCTTGGACACCGCCCCCTGCTGACCCAGTGCCCAGTTGCAGGTCTGCCTCCCGCAGGTGGTTCTCAGGGGGAGCCGGAAAGCGCCGCTTGGCCCTCGGGGAGCATGGGTGCTCGCAGTTACTGCTTGGGCGTGACGTTGACGTTGCTGCCGACCGGCACAGGCACGATCTGCACCTTGCCGTCCTTCATCGCCTGGTAGAGGACGTAGCCCTCGGGGCCGAGCACCTCGACCAGTTCCTTGATGGACTGTAGCTCGGTCTTGACCTGCTCGTTCCGGTTTTTCTGCGCGGCGTTCTGCTCGATGGCCTCCTGAGCGGAGGCGAGGGCGGTCCGCACGTTCTGCGGCGGCTGGGGCTGCTGGAGCGTGAACCTGAACTGCGTGAAGAAGTCCGCGCCCGCCTGCTCCTTGATGAACTGCTGGGCTAGCGCGGCGACTTCGGTCTCCCACGCCTGCTTGATCGCCGGGTCGGCGAAGAGCTGCTTCCAGTCGTATTTCTTCGCGGCTGCGTCCATCGCCCGGTCCAGAGGCTGCTTGATGTAGACGCTGAGCAGGCGTGCCCACCCTTCCGGGGTGTCGGCGGCGAACTTCTTGCCGATCTTCTCGTGGAACGACTGGAGCGTGCTGCAGTCCTGGTTGAGGTAGAAGGTGGCCACGCCGGCTACGGACATCTCCAGGTTGTCCTTGCTGACCACGGTGATCGGCTTGGACTCGGCGTCGCCGCTCTCGGAGAAGTCGAAGGAGCGCTGATCGGCCGGGTAGACGATGCCGACGTCGTTGATGTCCTGCCACGCGCGCTGGCCGGGCGTGACACATCCGTCGATCTCAGTCTTGCCCGACCAGGAGTCGTAGTCGTAGTCCAGCCCGACCTCGTTGGTGTCAGTAGTGACCGAGCAGGCGGCCGAGGCGAATAGCGCTGCGGCGGCCAGCAGGGCGGTGATGTTGCGAGAGGTGTTCACTGATTTCCTTCCGGGAGTGTGTTGTTGCAGGTGAAGCGGCGGATGTCATCGGCGACGATCACCGCGAAGGGGTCTCCGAGTTCCTGGTGTTCCAGGGCTCGGTCCTGGATGTGGAGGAGGAATTTCCGGCACAGGGCCAGGTCTTTTTGGTCGCGGCGGCGGCGAGCGACCCACCAGATGGCCAGGTAGGTCATCGGGATCGCCATGAGGACCAGCGCGACGGCGAGGGCGAGGATGAGCACGCGCACGTGACATCTCCTGTTGAGGGCTGGGGACCTGAGTGGTTCGGGATGCGAAAGCTCCGGCTCAGCGAGAGGCGGCTCACACCGGCGAAATGGGCGCCTTGCGCGATGTCGCACGTGGTGACCCACCGCTTCAGCGAGCGGAGCCTTGGGCTGCCGGTCGCGTTCGCGGCCGCCTCCGCGGCACCTCCGGTGACGTTGGTCAGCGGATCTCAGCGGAGAAGAACGGGGAAGCTCGCGTCGGCGCAGCAGATCAAGGCCGGCGGCGCAGGTACGTCCTGGGTCGGCCGTACCGTCTACCCGGCGATTTCGGGGCGCTTCCTGTACGGGCTCTGGAAGCCGTCAAGGCACTGCCCGCCCTGCCCGACCCGTTGGGAAGGCAGTGCTGCCCGGCGGCGGCAGAGACGCCTCTGGCAGGGGGCTGAAGTTGCTACTGCTGGGAGGAAGGTGCGATCTGCAGCGCGGAACGACGCTTGACGTCGGCGGTGAGAGCTCCCATGTGAGCAGCCAGACTCTCCGCTTCGTCAAGGTCCCACCGCACCTCGACCGGACCGCGAGCGTCAGTCCCAACACGCCAGACAAGCCGGGGGCCACGAGGGCCGGGCACCACGTCCAGGTGCGATATCCGACCGGAAATGCCCTGTCCAGGGACGGCGGGGCGAGGCAGGATCACATGCGTCGCAGGGTCGAGGGGGCGATCCAACCCCAACGTCCGCTCACCTGACGCGACGATAGGGGGAACGAAGATCTCCAGCAGGCGGGCGAGTACGACCTGTAGATCGGCCCCTGCCAGCATCTCGGCCAAATCTGACTGCTGGGTGACGGCCGTGACGAGCTCGTTGGGCACCTGGGCCGGAGGAACGCGACAGAGCCCGGGGATCCCGGTCATCGCCGACAGCGGCGTTCTCATGTCGCTGGGGAAGCGGAGTTCGTCGCGCAGGCTCATCAGCATCCGGCCGAGAACGTTCGCCCCGGGTGCTCGGCAAGCGGGGTGGCCACACTGGCAGTCGCCCCACAGGTTGTCGTGCCGGGTGTTGCCGTCGATGAGGAGCGCCTCCCCGGTAGACAACAATTGATCAGCGAACTGGCTACCTGGATGGAACTTCGCCCGCAGGCAGTCCTCCATGACGCGGAAGCGCATCGACTCGTCCCAATCCGGGCGCGGGGTTACCTGCTCACCATGCGCCTGGGCTTCTCCAGGGGGGCCGGCGGCGACGACCTTGGCCCGATAGTGAGGATCCAGGCTCTTGGCGTAGTTCCACCCGTGCGCCACCGAAAGGAACTGCACCATTCCTTCACGCGTCGGGAGGGTGATCGGGGAGTACGCGAACGTGGACAGGAACAGATGCTCGTCAGCGAAACGGCTGATCGTTGTCGGCATGGTGGCCTCTCCCTGCATCGGTGGTGGCGAATGAACCACCAACACCGCCGGGCCGGTCCCGGCGCCTGGTGATCGCCCCTGGCCGCACCGGTAGCGCAGGAAGGCTCGCCCCGCAGGGGCGACCGCGCGAAGCGCGGCTGGGGCCTTCCGGAGCGAACGGGGCGGCCAGTACACCCAGGCGGGGCGCCGGGAACCGGTCCGCATGTGAGAGGCTCAGACATGTTCGGCGCCTGGGCTTCTGAGGGCACGCGACACTCGAGGGGCCGACGTGCGCTTGCGTATCCGGGGCAGGTTTCGGACTCGCCCTTGAAGGTCTGGTCATGGGCAGCAGGCCAGCATGCCCAGGTCCAGGGGATATCCCAGGTGGCAGCTTGACCGAACGCGATCACGTCCGCGAGTGACGATGTGCCCGTGCACGCGGCGTCTTCTCACACAAGCGTGCCGGTGGACTGGGTTTCTGCGCTGCAGGACGGAAGGATCCGTCCTGCGTCACAGGCCGGGACGGCCAGCGCCAGAGAAGGCCCGCTTCAGCCAGTCCTGGCTGAGCTTGTCGACGCGGACGCGGCTGCCCTCACGGGGGGCGTGGACGATCTGGCCGCCACCGACGTAGACGCCGACGTGACCGAACCGCCAGAAGAACAGCAAGTCGCCCGGCTTGATGTCGGACCAGGCGACCTTGACGCGCAGGGCGCGATACTGGCTGCTGGCGACGCGCGGTAGCCTCACTCCGGCCTTGCGCCACGCGTATTGGGCCAGGCCGGAGCAGTCAAAGGCGTTGGGGCCGGTCGCTCCGTACCGATACACGTCGCCCACCTGATCTTTGGCAACGGCGACCGCCACAGCGGCGGCCCGCTCCTGCCGGGTGTCGCTTGCCGCGCCGGCGGCAGGGGACTGCGTAGCGACGGTTCCGGCGGCGAGGATGACGGTCAGGGCGACGCCGCGAGCGGTCGGTCTGCTGGATGGCATCTGAGGGCTTGTCCTTTCAGCTGGTCGGATGTCGGGTGTGAGGTGCGCCGCTTAAGGAGCGGCGGATCGGCGTCGGCCCGGGCCGACGCATGAGGAGCCGGTGTCCGGCAGGGGACGAGGCCGGGCCGCGGCCTACGCCGCGCGGCCGGGGAGGATGGGCCAGTCCGACGCTGAGCAGGCGTGGCGGGTCAACGCGAGCCGTGTTCGAGGTATCAGCGAGGGCTGGCGAGCGTGACCCCGCTCGCCGAGCGCGGCGAGCGGGGTCACCAAGATGCCGCGAATGCCGGTTCGCCTGCTGGCTCAACTCGAACCGGGTGAGGATGAAGGGCTATCGTGTGCACCGCCGCCGCGAGCGGGGGTTGGCAGGTCAGCTCTGGATCAGGTGGGGCACGAACGAACTGGTGTCGCCGGTGATCAATCCGCGTGTCTCCCGGATGCCCAGGCCGGCGGCTTCATCGCCGACAACCCAAGCGCCGAGCACCGGCCGCCAGCCATCGAAGTCGGGCAGCGGCCAGAGTTCCTGGTGGACGTAGCCTTCGGCGCCGTACTCGCCCGGGGTTGTTTCGGTCCCGGCGGGGGTGACGATTTTCATGGAGGCGCCTTCGCGGCCGAGCAGCGGCTTGACAATGTAGGACGTCAGCTCGCGTGGCCCGTCGAGGTAGGCGGGCAGCAGGTTCGGGTGGTCTCGGTAGAGCTCCCAGAGCACGGCTAGCAGCGCCTTGTTCGACAGGAGCATCTTCCACAGAGGTTCCACCCATGGGGTGACCCGCTGGGCCTTGACTGCGGCGGTACCGAAACCGTCAGTGGTCATCCATTCCCACGGGTAGAGCTTGAACAGCGTCTCGATGGGTTCGTGATGCTGGTCGACGAAGCGCCGCCGTTCGGTGTCCCAGCCGATGGCCTCGACCGGCAATGTGGTCACGGTCAGGCCGGCTTGAGCGGCGGTGTCGGCCATGTAGGCGACCGTCAGTTCGTCTTCGCCGGAGCTGTCTTCGCGGGTGTGGGCCAGGTGGAGCCGCCTACCCGGATGAAGGTTCCGCCAGCGGGCGACGAGCTGCTCATGCAGCGAGTTCCACTGGTCGGCACCCGGGTGGGTGTCGGTCATCCAGTACCACTGGATGACTGATGTCTCGACCAGCGAGGTGGGGGTGTCGGCGTTGTATTCCAGCAGCTTGGCGTGGCCGCGCCCGTCGTAGCACAGGTCGAACCGCCCATACAGATGCGGATCACGGCGACGCCAGGAGGCGGCGATGGGATCGTGCAGCCACTGCGGAATCCGGAAGTCGCTGTAGCGGCGGTACCTGACCACGTGGTCCACCACGTCCAAGCACATGCCGTGCAGCTCTTCGACCGCACGCTCCAGGTCCTCAACTTGCGCGATGTCGAACACGTAGTGGACGGATTCGTCCCAGTACGGCCGGCCATCCTCGCCTTGGGGGACGTTGCCGTGGAAGCCCAGACCCTGGGATTCGATGATCTGCTGCCAGCCGGGTCTGGCTGGGCTCTGCTCGCGACGCATCAGGAGCCACCGCCGCCCTTGCTGGTGCCGCCGAACCCGCCGACGACGACCTTGCCGGACCGGCTGGTGACGTTGGTGTGGGAAGGCCGCTGACGGGTGCCGCCGTAGATGTGGCCATTGTGGGATGAGGTGCCGCCGTAGATCCAGACGAACGAGTCGTGGTCGTTGTCGTCGTCATCGCAGTAGTTGTCGTCCACGGCCTTGTAGGAGCCGTCAGGCTGTTGCACGACGCAGTCCGCGGTCACGCTGGGCGCGCTGGTGTCGCCGCCACAGGCAGACAGCGACAGCGACAAGGCAGCCAGGGCGGTGGTCACGGTCACCGTGGTGGAGGCCCGTCGACGGCCACCGCCGGTATTGGACAGCATGATCGTTTACCCCCTTTCAGGGAGGAATGGGCAGAGGCCAGCCCTCACGCGGGGGGCGTGGGGCTGGCGAAGGCTGGAAGTCAGATGAGCCGGGCAGCCGCGGGGACACCCCCAGCAGACATCCCGGCTAACCGTGGAAGATCATCAGGCGCTGGCGCCCACGGTGGCTTTCAGATCGGCGCCTGCCGCATACCTGTGTGCGCCCGGGGCCTGTGCTTCGTCGGCGCTCCACAGGACCTCGATGGGGTCGCCGTCGGAGGCGAGGCGGCTCCAGGACAGGCGCGGGTTGTCGGGGTCAGGCACCGAGTTCAGGTGAGGGTTGGCGCCTGGGATGTGGTTGCCCGGGGTCGCTGGGCGGGGCAGGACAAGCTGCCCGGCCAGATTCGCCGCCGGCGGCGAGGCTGGCGGGTTGGCCGCCCGTTCGGCTGCCGACTTCGGGTAGACGAGCTCCAGAACGCGTGCGAGCACCACACGCGGCTCGGCGCTCAGCATCGCGACCAGGTCCGGCTGGCGCGTGACGGCCGCGACGAGTTCGTCCGGCACCGCGGCCGGCTGGATGCGGCACAGGCCTGGTACACCGGTCATCACCGACAGCGGCGTGATCGGCGCGTCGGGGTTTCGGAGTTCGTATCGCAGGCTCATCAGCATCTTGCCGAGCCAGTTGAAGCCTGGCTGCTGGCATTTGAGCTGGCCGCACCGGCAGTCGCCCCACTCGTTGTCGTGCCACCGGTTGCCCTCGATGAGGAAGGCGTCCCCGGTGGCCAGCAGCAGGTTGGCGAGGCGGCCTCCGGGGGCGAACTTGGCCCGCAGAGCGGTGTCCATGGCGAGGAACCGCGTGAAGTTGTTCCAGTCGGGGCGTAGTTGCACGGCGCGGCCGCGTCTCTTGGCCTCTCGTGGGCTGGTGGCTGCGAGAACCCAGGCACGCTGGCGCCCGTCGAGGCTCTTGGCCCAGTTGAAAGCGTGCTCGAGCGAGGGGAACTCGATGATGCCTTCCCTGGTTCGAAGGATCACGGGGATCTTCTCGAAGAAGTTCGACAGGAACTCGTATCGGCCCCGGAAATTGTCGATGACCGCCGGGGGCGACGTGATGGGGCCTGGCTGCCCGCCGGTCTGATGCATGAGGTTCTGGGGGGTGTCTTGCTGCATCGGCTGCTCTCCTGTCGCCGCTGCCGGGCTGGTCCCGGCGCCTGGGATTGGGCGACGGGTCGTCCCGGGGAGCGCAGGAAGGCTCGCCCGTGGGCGACCGCGCGGAGCGCGGCGTGGCCTTCCGGAGCGGACGGGACGGCCAGTACACCCAGGCGGCGCCGGGATCAGGCCGACCAGTGCTGATCGCCGCAGGAAGATGGCGTTGGAGGCGTGGTGAGGGCGGGTGTCTGCTCAGCCAGAGGCCCGAACGAGCACCAGGTGGTCGGCGATCATCTCGCCGATTTGTTCGAGCAAGCCTTTCTTCGCACGGCGGACACTGCAGGCCACGAGACACTCACCGGGTGAGGAGAATAAGCCGATTGAGATCGCGAGCGAAGTGGCCATAGAAGCCGCGCGGTTCGCGCAGCTGAGGCCAGTTGTTGAAGACGTCCTCCTCCTGTCCTGGCGTCAGGTAGCGCTCCAGGTCACGCAGGTTCTCATACCACCAGTAAGTGACCTCGTAGATCAGGCGGACGTGCTCGGCAGCCAGATGCGAGCAGGACGTGGCGGCGTTGTCCCACGCCGGGTGGCGGTAGCCGTCGTCGTCGAACAGTCCGCGCTGCAGGTCCGCGAGGTAGCGCCGGACATCTCGCGGCCGCTCGGGGGCGCGCAGGCGCGGCACCGGCAAGCAACCGCGTTCAGGATGGGCCGCTTTGACCGCGCGATCGATCTGACGTGCCGCCTTCTTGAGCACCGGCACCGTCTTCCAGAACGAGGGGATGGGCTGAGATGTGCGCGACATGCGTGTGTTGCCTCCAACGAAAGGACGACGAACAGGTGAGGTGTGAGGCCCGCCGCCGGGACCGGGCCGCCGGGACTCCTCGGGCATTGCGCCAGGCTGGCTGTCTGCTCACCGAGGGCGTGGCTCCGTCCCGGCCAGGGCCCGGAGAAGGAGGGGAGCGCTACAGCCCAGGGCTGAGGTTGGGCGTGGCCTTGCCCGCCTTGGTGCCAGAGGTTGTGACGTGATGAGGCGGAACGCCCCGCTCGTGACGGCCTTCAGCGGAGCATTTCCGCCTCGTTGCCTATGAAAGATGGCGTTACAGGCTCAGGGCCGCCATGACCAGCACGCCGACGGCCTCCCAGACAATGGCCCAGCAGAACGCGATCGCCACCACGCGCAGCAGCAGGTCGGCGAGCGCGTCCAGGTACTCCAGCACTGTGGGGAGTGTCTTCATCGCCGGTCTCTCGCGACGTTCAACAGGGTCATTATGTTGACCAGCACCGCTATGAGCACCGCCACGATCAGGGCCGTCCAAAACGGTAGCGGCGGGATGATGGACCACCAGTCATGCAGGGCGGCGCCAACCCCCATGAGCGTGAGTGCGCTTACCAGGACGAGGATGAGCAGAAGGATCATGATCAGGAACTCCCTTGCGTGGGGTGGCCATGCCGCCCGGTATGGCCAGAGGTCGATGGGTGCGCCGCGGCGGAGCGGGGCAGGCGATGAACATCGGCACGGTCAGGCGGTACCAGGGGAGCGCGCACGGTGCTGACGCTCTGCGCTCACCCCGGTACAGGTGATGGTGGTGTCGTGCTACGTGGCCGACACGACGTGGCGGTCACGTCGGCGTTCCGGCTGTATCGCTGGTGACCGCGCCGGGCGATTCACGCCGGGCGCCGGCTTTGGTGATGCGATGCGCCGCCAGAAGCCTCACCCCTTGTAGTTGAAGATCTGCCGCAGCGTGTGCTGAACCTCGACGAGGTCCTTCTGGTCCGCCATGACCTGGTCGATAGGCTTGTACGCCTGCGGGTGCTCGTCGACCAGGGCGGCCGCCCGGTCGGCATTCCACGTCCGCGAGCCCATCGCAGCGGTGAGCGACTCGGCGGTAAGCGTGCGGCGGGCCTGCTTGCGGGACATGCGCCGGCCCGCACCGTGCGCGCACGAGTTGTAGGCGCGGGGGTTGCCCAGGCCGCGCACGATGTAGGTGCTGGTGCCCATCGAGCCTGGGATGACGCCCTCGTCGCCACGCTCTGCCTTCACGGCACCCTTGCGAGTGATCCACAGGTCGTGGCCGTGATGATGTTCCTGCTGGGTGAAGTTGTGATGGGAGTTGATCGTCCTGATTCGGTGGCCGGTGCCGACGATCTTGAACAGGGCCTCGGACAGGACCTGGTCCATCCGGGCTCGCGAGCCGAGCGCGTAGCTCTGTGCCCAGAGCATGTCCGCGATGTAGGCGCCGAACTCGGGATCTCCCTGCACCAGGTAGGCAAGGTCCGGGTCTTCCAGCACGATCTCGGAGCGTTCCATCAGCCGCTTGGCCTCGGTGATGTGCTCGGTGGCCAGCTGCTTGCCGATGCCGCGCGAACCCGAGTGCAGTACGGTCCATACCCGGTCCTGTTCGTCCAGGCAGACCTCGACGAAGTGGTTGCCGGAGCCGAGCGTGCCGAACTGACGGGCGACCGTGCTCTTCTGCGCGATCGACAGGTCCGTGTGGGGCTGCCCGAGAGCGGCGAGGCCCGCGTCTACGGCGGGGTCGTCGTGTCCCTTGCCGACGCCGGCCGGGATGGCCTGCTCCACAAGCGGCATCAGGGTGTCCAGCGTGTCGGGCAGGTCCGCTGCGGTCAGGCTCGTCTGCGTGGCGACCATGCCGCAGCCGATGTCGACGCCCACGGCGGCCGGGATGACGGCACCGCGGGTGGGGATGACGGATCCGACCGTGGCGCCCAGCCCAAGGTGCGCGTCCGGCATCAGAGCCACGTGCCCTTCGACGAACGGCAAGGCGGCGATGCGGGCAGCCTGCTCGATAGTGGGGAACTCGATGTCGCTGGCCCACGAGACGAGCTTCGGTGAGATGACGATGGGCATGATGATCCTCCTTGTCGATGCCAGGCCTCGGCGGCGTGGCGGTGGGGTGGGAGTCGGTGTGGTGCAGCAGGGCTCGCTCGCGCGCTGGTGAGGTGACCAGCCGCGGCCGCCTAGCCGCGGCCATGGGGTCAGCAGGTGGTCGAGGGCGAGGCCGACGCAGGTGCGTTCGCGCAGCCGGTGGAGGCGGTCCGGGTCTCGGTGAGCGCCTGCCCGCACAGCTCGACGGCGGCGAGCACGGCTTCGTCCCAAGGGCGTTCGTACGGGGTCTCGTCGCCGGCGTTCCGGTATCGCCTGTCGGGCACCCATCGCCGTCTGACGTGGTCGAAGACGGGGCCGTCGGGTGCGCCGCGCCGCACATGCCAACCGTGACGGCCCCGCTCGGCGTGGAAGACCAGATCCCCGTCGTAGCCGGAGTCGGTGACAGGCACTCGGTTGCCATTGAAGGTGTAGCAGGTGACGTGCGCGCCATTAGGATCTTGCGCTTCGGCCAGCCGGTGCCGGATTACGGTCATCAGAGTGCGGGTGCGCTCGTTGCGGAGACGTTTCGCCATGAGGATGCGTACGTCGGCGTTGCGATCGGATCGGGGGCTGAAAGCGGCCGTGAGGACGCAGCATGTGCCGTCCTGTGAGCACTCGCTGGGCTCGCAGCGTGCCTGATGCTGGCAGTGCCAGCCGTGGATGGAGCAGTAGTCGGGGTCGTCGTCGGCGACCGGCATGCCGCCCTCGGCCAGGCCGTTGACGAACTCTTCCACGTCCAAGGCGGTTTCCTTTCTCTGGAGGCGGGTGATGCCCGGCGGGACGCGGCAGCCGCAGCGCGGCGCTTTGTCGTGGCCTGTTGGAACGCCCGAGGACAGCGGGCCTGGTGCGCCACGCTGCCCCCGGGCGGGTCTTTAGGCAGGCTGCGGTGCTGCGGTGAAGGCATCCGCCGCCACCGCGGTGCTGCGTCCGAGATGGAGGGCTTCCAGCACCCGGCGGGTGTTGTCGACGCCGAGGTGACGGATCAGGTAATCGATCTGCGCGGCCAAGCCGCCTTGGGTGACGGTCAGGGCGTGGTCGACGGCCGTGTCGTGGACGGTCTCCTCCAACGCCTCGGCGGTGAGGCCCAGGTGCTGCTCAGCGTAGGTGGCGAGGCTGCAGCCAGCCGCCCACCGGGCCAGGCCGGCCAGGGCTTGGTTGAGGCCATGAAGGATTTGGGTCAGCACGGCGCGCATGACCGGGGCGCCGGGAGTGCGGTTCACGTCGGCGAACCCGTCGAGATGGATGCGCTCAGTGGTCACCGTCACGGCATCCACCGTGATGGCGACGACGAAGGCGCGCCCGCCGCCGTGGGTGGCGTCGTAGACCGCCATGTCTCGGATCGGCGGAAACAGCAGGGGATGCTCGGCGGGAAGATAGCCGAGTGTGTCGAGCACGTGGCCGAGTAGCAGGTCGACGTCGTCAGCGCCGGAGACGGTGAACTGGTCGAACTCGCGCGGCTTCGTCAGGAGCTTCCACTGCTCTTCAGTGAGGGCGAGAGGCGCGGCGGGAAACATACGATCTCCCCTTGTCGGGTGACGGGCGCTGCGATCCGTCGGCCATGGCCTCGCCTGCACAAGAGGGCTCGTGCGTGGCCGCCCGGGGCCACACCGCCGGGGGGTGTCCGGGCCTGCGGTGTCTTGACCGCAGGCAGGGGCGCTGTGGGGGTGCGGGACCTCAAGGCAGGAAGACGATCTCGACCTCGCGCGCGTATGTGATGGGCACGCCATCGTCTGTGACCACTTCGAGGCGCCAGCCGCTGCCATAACGCACGTTGACCCAGTGCTTGGCGGCACGTCGAGGGACGAATGGCGGACAGATTCGTCCGTGCTCGACCATGTACATGTCGATGGCCGTACGGTGGATGACAGCTTCTTGAATGTGGGCCATTGCAGCGTCGATGTGGCCGGGAGTATCCAGGTTGTAGAAGAAGGTCTCAGGCAAATCCTTTGTCTCCACAGACGCTTCGCCGGAGGTTCCGGCGCCTGAAAAGGTGACGACTGCCCGCCTCCGGAAGCGAGGAAGGTTCGCCGAAGGCGTGGCCTTCCGAGAGGGGAGGCGGGCAGTACACCTGAGCCGCGCCGGAACCCCCGGCGGTGTCGAGAACGCGAAGCGGACCTCACCACACCGGGGAGCGTTGATCGGAACTGTGCATGTCCTCAGCGCCGAGGCGCCGACAGGGCGTCCGCCCCGGAGCGTGATGCGGGGCCTCAGGCCTGCACGAGCGCAGCGACACGGTCAGACAGCTGGTGAGCGGCGTTGTGCTCGCTGTCGTTTCTGGTTCTGCACGCATGCCGGTACGCCGCGACCAGGCCGGTCAGGTCAGCGCGATCCCTGAGGGTCAGTTCGGGGTGCGTGAGAGTGTCGCAGGCCAGCCCGAGCATGTGCCGGAGCCTGCGCACGGCATCGTCGTAGCGGTCGACCAGCGCCTCCAAATTCGCCACCTTGCCCGTCAGGGGTGTGATGTCCGCGACGGTCTCGCCACGGGCGGCGCACAGGCAGGCCGTCACCATGGCCTGGCGAGCTGTCGCAAGGGCGGAAGTCAGAGCCTTGTGCCTGTCCTGTAGGTGCTCCGCCGCGGCATGAACCTCGTAGGCGGTTCGTTCACCGATCGGCCCATGTGTGCGCAGGAGGCGCTCCAGATCGCTGCGGGAATGGCCGGTCCTGTCCTGGAAGATCCGGTTGACGGGGCTGTCCTGACCCAAGGTCATCGTTTTCGAACCCTTCGGTGGCGGAGAAGGTGGGCACAGCGCGGCGGACGGCCGCAACCAGGGGGGCGCCGGGCACGTCCACATCGGCGGGGCCGCAACAACGGACTGTCATTCCCCGCTCCCGGAGGTAGGTGGGTCGGTCCTTGGGGTGACGTTGACGCGCACCTCGCCGCCCGCCGCTATGAGCCGGTTATGGACGTTGTGCTCCTTGGCGTCCATGGCTCGGTCGAAGGCGGCCTTGCGGGAATCGGGCACCGAGTCTTCCTGGGCATCCTGCCGGCGGACGTGGAAGTTCTCACCGGACAGATTCGCAATCCGGCGCCGCGCCTCAGCGGCACTGAGCCCTTCCTTGAGGGCACCCCGCATGATGCCGTTGCACAGCTTCCGGTAGTCGTCCTGGATGCGCTTATGGTCGGTGCGGAGCTTCAGTAGCTCTGCGGACAGGGCTCGGATGCGTTCCTCAGCTGCGAGCAGGAGCGGGTTCACCGCCTCATCGCGCTGTCCCTTCGCCGCAGCGAGGGCACTGCGCAGGGCGTGGATCTCCTGGTCGTGGCGTTCTTTCAGCTCGGCGAGTTCGCCGGCCAGTCGCTGTTCGGCCCGCTCGGCGCGGACCGCCCTGGCCTCGAGCTCAGCGCGGTCTTTCCGGGTGGCGGCCGAGGAACCCTTCTTTCCTTTCACGACCCACCTGCCCGCTCGATCACGACCGTGTCGTACTGGTCCTTGTCGGTGGCCTCGGCGGCGTGAGGGAAGTCGACGCCCAGTTGGGCGTACACCGCCTGCACCGCTGCGTTCACGATGCTGCCGACGAAGCCGACCGAGGAGGAGGCTGGCGTCTCGTACGCGCCTGATGGCTGCCACTTCGACTCGCCGCACTCCGGGCACCTGTTTGGGACGGCAGGCCGCTTGGCCTGGTGCTCGCGGCGCCACTGGGCCCCTTCGCAAGCCCCACCAGGTTGGAGTTCGATGAGGATCTGCCCGTCTTCGGCATACAGGTCGATCACTTGTCGGCAGTGCACGCACGTGCTCCACCAACCGAAGACGATGCCGCTCAAGAGGGCGCGCGGCTCGCCGGGGGTGATGGTGATGATAGGGGCGGGCGCAGTGTCATGGGTGTAGACAGGAACCTTGCTCATATGCGGTGACCTTTCAAGGACAGATGACGGTGTCCGGCTGGCGGATCGTGATGCAGAACGCCGCCGGAGGCGGGGAGCGCCGACGGCGATCACGTGCGGGCCGGGTACCCCGCAGGTCGACGTCGGCTGTGGATGTGGGTGCTGCTGGTAGGGCAGTGCGGAGCGTGAAACAGGCGGCGGCAGAGCACCTGTGCCTGGCCGTACAAAGGGTTCGGCCTGGAATGTGAGCCCCGGACCGGGGTCGGTCACAACACCCGACTGGCATCGCGCGTGCGCGGAATCAGCCGTCAGCTCTCATGGCGAAAATGAGGTACAGGACGGGCGCGCACACCGCGGCTACTCCTGTGAGGAAACACACGAAGTAGCGAATGGGTTCGAAGGGGTTGGAAGGGTGGGGCGGTGATTCGTCGTGGGGACCGCCCCGGAGGGTGTCGTACATGGCTGGTCTCTTTAAATGCGCACCGCGGCGGCCGGTACGCTCAATGGCGGTGGTGGGTCACAGAGGCATCGGCTTCCGGACAGCGTGAGGCCGTCGACCAGACGGATCGGCCAGTCGAAGCGAACCTTGGAAGGGACAGCCGACTCTCACTCGGTCTCGCGGCTATCGGGTTGGTCGAGAGTCGCGGGCCGGGGCTTGCTGTCGTGGCCGGGAATCGTGCGGGAGCAGCCATCGTGCGGTCAGCCTGGCCAACTACCCGGGCCGCCTTTGCCGCCTGCCTGCAGGTGAATAGCGCATCCTGAGCAGAAGGGTTGCCCATTGACGTCGGGGTCGCTTTGGTGGACACGGCGGCGGCGCGGATCGTCGGGCGTCGGGTCAGAAGTGGTCTTCGGCCTAGGCGCGCCTTCCTCGGTGAGGCGACGGGGACATGCTCTCTGCGGGAGATCAGGTGTCAGCGCCGCTTTCGTGGTGGTCCACGGGGACTACCTCGGCGAGCTCGATCGTCAGCGGACGCCAGGGATCCTCCTGCGGCCAGATGCGTAGGTTCGCTTCCAGGAGCTGGCCGTTCGTACGTTGGCGGGCGACGCGCATGTCGATGGGGTTGGCACCGTTCTCGGCCGCCTGGTTGATCACCTGGGCGGCTTCCCACAACAAATGGTGGATGCGGACGTGTCTGGCAAGGTCATCGCCAATGTCGGCGTTGTCGATCAAGAGGTTCCACAGCTTGCGCGTGAGGTGAACGGCGCAGGAGAGCCTGCTGCTTTGGTAGGCGAACTCGCGAGGGACCACATACACCTGGCCGAAGGCGTCAGTGTCAATGGTGTAGGTCATGGATTGCTCCGAGGTCGGGCACAGCAAGGAGAGGGGAGCCCGGCGGGCATGGCACCGCTCGGGAAGGCAGCCTTCGAGGCTCGGGGTGGGGGCTCGTCGTGTTGCGCTGCGCGCCCACGTGCATTTCTGAGGAGCTCGCAACCCGGCTGGGCTGTTCGGCTGATGTCCCGCGTACGCGGCGGGCGCGGACCGGAGGAGTTGGTCAGAGGGCCCGGAACGTCACGAGGTGGAGCGCAGAGAAAGGGAAAGGCCGACCGTGGGGTTGGCTGCACCGCCACGGTCGGCTTCGCCTCGTTGCCCGGCTTGCTGTGCGGCGCGGGCAACGAGGTAGCGGACTTATTCGCCAGGCTCGGCCGGGAACATCTTCATGTAGCGAAGAAGACTGCTCTCGGAGATCCCAAGAAGCTCGCAGATTTCGGCGTTGCTCTTGTCGGCTTCCACCAGTTTGTGAGCCTCGGCGGCCAGGTGCCGTCGCCTGTCATGCTCACGCTGCGCCTTGGCCGTTTGCTGTTGGACCCGCTCGGTGTTCAGGTACCGCTCGACGGTTTTGCGGTCCTTCTGAAGGCGTGCGGCGATCTTCGGGATGGTGTCGCCGTTAGCGTGCAACTGGCGCGCCTCGTCGGCGAGTCGTTCCTGTGCCGCAGCGAGATGCAGGCGAGTCCCGCGTCGGCGGCGCGCCGGGGGAGCCGTTTGCCGCTGGGGCGGCGGCGCGAAAGCGGGATCTTCCGTGGGTGTCAGCGGCTTGCCGATGGCGACGCTGTAGGCGAGGACGGTATGGATGCGACCGCCGCCGCCCGCGTTCAGCTTGCGTTCGAGCCGGTACACATGTTCTGGGTTGATTCCCATCGCGGCGGCGACGTCGTCCACCGACAGGTCACTGTCGATCCGGTGCCGCACCAGATCTTCGAAGGCGTACTGGAACGGATAACCGATCGCCGCGACGTAATCGAAAACGGTTCTGGCGTGGAGCCCCTTACCGCCAGATAGGAGCGCCGTCTCTAGGCGTCTGAGGTTGCTGACGGAAATCACCATTCGGGAAGCAACCTGATCCTCAGCGAGTCCGCGCGCCTTGCGGAGACGGACCAGATCCGCCATAGCGAAGGCACGTTCGCGCAGAGCCCATCCTCGCGGGCGGGGCTGCGGCTGCGCCGGCGCGGGCTGCGGCGGCGCGAAAGCGGGATCTTCGGTCGGGGTCAGCGGTCGGCCGATGACCACGGCGTACGCGAGAACCGTCTGAATCGAACCGCCCCCGCCTGCTGTTAGCTTCGCTTCAAGCTGGCGCACTCTGTCGGCGCTGATCCCCATCGCGGCGGCGACGTCGTCCACCGACAGGTCACTGTCGATCCGGTGCCGCACCAGGTCCTCGAAGGTGTACTGGAACGGATAACCGATCGCCGCGACGTAATCGAAAACGGTGGTGGCGTGGACCCCTTTGCCACCAGAACGGAACCTGTCTTCCAGCTTCCTGAAGTTGCTGACGAGGATCCCCATCCGGGCGGCAACCTGATCCTCAGTGAGTCCACGAGCCTTACGACGACGGACCAGGCTCGGCAGATCGACAATGGGTTCAGCCACGGCGGCCCCCGTCCTCCCCGCACCAGACGATGTGGTGGATCAGCCACGCCGCGCCCGCGGCGATCAAGGCGCCGCTGAGGTACCGCCGTCGCCGCAGCTGGGCCGACAGCGTCTTGGGGCCTGGCTCAGACCGCAAGGCTGCGGTCTCGATCACGGCGAAGGACGTGGCGACGGCAACAGCCCACGTCGCCCACGCTCGCGGGAAGATCCCTCCGGAAAGGGGGAGTGCCAGGTCAGCTGCCGCTTCCGTCGCTGCATGATGCTGAATGGTCATCCGCGTGGTCCCCTTCGATCGCAGCCGGGCTGATCCCGGCGCCTGGGGACTGGCCATTGCACGCGGCCGGAGTGGAGGAAGGCTCACCCGCTAGGGTGACCGCGCGCCAGCGCGGCTTGGCCTTCCGGAACGGAGGGTGCGTGCGATATCCCCCAGGAAGGCGCCGGGGCCAGCGCCGACTACGAGGTCGAGCGCCCTTGCCGCTATCTGTTGCCGCTCCTTGCACGTCGGCTGTCACCATGGGAGCTGGACCATGCCCTGGCCTTCGTTGTGAGATCTCTCGCTCTGGCTTCGCCGTCGGCGCGGCTGGCGGCATAATGCGAAGATGAGTTCCCCCGATCGCGTTCCCCCGGCTCAGGAAGACCCCGCAGCCGACGAACAAGCCGGATCACGGCGCCAGCCTCGGTATGGCGCTCGTGTTGACAGGCTCGCTGATCAGGTACTGGCTCATTTGAAAGCGAGAGGGTTCGTCCTTGACGCCGTCGGCGTGGAGCGCTTGCGTCACGGCGTCAAGCAGCAGGGCCTTCAGCTCGCACAGACGATGGACATCGGCTACCCATACGCGCTGCGATACTTCGACGCTGCCTGCTACGCCGAAGAGATCATCAAGCAAGCACAGCGGCTCGCGCACGAGCAGGGACGAATGAGTAGCGGCTGCAGCACAGCGCATGGTCGCTCGTCACCGCGTCTAGGAAGATGGTCGTGCTCAGCCAACCCGCCGTTGCGACGAGCCGCAGGCCGACGCCTGCCTCGTGCAAACCGTGGAACTTCTCCCAAGTGACGGTCACGTGGGCACCATGCCTGTCGTGAAGGGGCTGATCGGCCTACCTCACTGCGGTTGCGACAATACGACTCGAGTGATCTCGCGCGGAGCCGCTCGTGCCAGCTCTACAGATCAAGGTTCTGAAGGTGAGCGTGGCTGGTACGAAGTGCTTCGTGCCAGATCACCACCTGGGCCCTGCTGGTGTCGGTCAGGTCGCTGCTGGACAGTAGCCGTTCCAGCTCTTCGACAGCCTCCTCGAGGACAGCGCGGGACCGGACGGCTACGGCCGCAGCGCTGGCCATGGTCTCCCAGGGACGGCGCCGGCGGCGGAACTCCTCAGCGCTCTCACCGGGCTGCCGCTGCTCGGCCAGCAGCGCCTCAGGCTCGGCGAGAGGCTGAGTGCCGGGC
>NZ_JBFAMX010000122.1:0-23947 GCF_040659615.1 Nonomuraea sp. NPDC049784 | reverse complement strand
GGCGGGCCGGTCGTCCGCGTCGCGCGACCCGCTCAACCGCGGCCTCCGCTATTACTGCGAGGGTCCGGTCGCCAACCTGTTCCTGCCGATCCTGCGGGAACCGGCGACGTGGCGCCACCCGCTGGTCGCCCGGCACGCCGACCCCCTGCTCCGGGCCGACCTGCTGGCCCTCGCCGACCGGATCGACCCGCTGCTGGAGGCCTTGGACCGCCTCCCGCACACCCTCGTCCACGGTGACGCCGGCCCCATGAACCTGCTGATCCCGGCGGACAGCTCTGCGGAGTTCGTGGCCGTCGACTGGAGCTGGCCGCACCCGGCGGCCGTGGGCTTCGACCTCGGCCAGCTCCTGGTCGGCCGGGCGCACACCGGCGAGCTCGACCCCGCGGACCTGCCCGCCGTCCACGAGGCGATCGAGGCCGCGTACGCCGCCGCGACGGCTGGCATCGCGGACCCCGGCGAGGTCTCCTTCGGTTACGTCGCCGCGCTCGTGCTGCGCAGCGCGTGGACCGCGATCCCCTTCGAGCTCCTGGACCAGGAGCCCACCCCCGAGCTGCACGACCTGTTCCGCAAACGGGCCGCACTCGCCCGCTTCATCGTCGACCTGGGGCGATCGTTCCGCCTCTGCGACGGATGCTGACCACGCGACGGACCCGTGCGTGCGCCACCTGCCGGACGCCGCCCTCACGGGCCGCTCGCCCACTTCTATGGTGAGCCGCCGGCTGATTCGTGAGGCAGCGGTGCCCGGGAGGCTCGGCCCTCTGGGGCGTATCGGTGTGGCACGCTCACCGGCGCCCGCCGACGAGCATGTAAGCGATCGTCTGGAGGTATTCGGCCCTGACCCGCGGCTTGTCTGCTTCGCCCGCCTCGGCCAGCGCCATCCCCGCGGCGCCGAGGATGTGGAAGGTGATGTGCGTCATCGGCTCCAGAGGCAGCGGCGGGATGTCCCCGCTGTCCAAGGCCGCCGTGATCAACTGCTCGATGAGCCCGTAGGAGTACTTCCCCTCGTGCTCCTTCCAACGTTGCCAGCCGAGCGCGATGGGGGCCTCCTGCCAGACCACTCGGCCGTAGACCGGATCGCAGCAGCAGTCGAGGAACGCCTCCACTGCCAGCAGCCCCGCCTGCCACGGTTGGGTGGCACCCGAGCCGGCCTCGCTGACCTTGCGGATCATCTCGGTTTCCAGGACGTCCAGGACCGACTCGAGCAGCGCGATCTTGTTCGCGAAATGGTGGTAGACCGCGCCACGGCTGGCCTGGATGTCGGCGGCGACGTCCTCGAGAGTCGTCCCGGCGAAGCCGTACTCCGCGAACCGGCGCGTGGCCGCCTCGAGTATGGCGGTCTTGGTGGCCTGCGAGTACTGCTCGCGCCGGCTCTTGACAGATGACATACGCAGAGTATACGAACATACGCAGTGTATGTTACCGACGCCGAGTAGGTCACAATGTCGTGGAGCGAACTGCGTCGCCGTCATCAGCTGATGCATGCCGTGCTGGCCGAGATCGCCGCGAGCGGGCAGCCGGCTGTCACCGGACCGCTCGCCGACGAGGTCGAGACCGAGTTCGGTGGCTTCGGCGAGTTTCTCCGAGAGGCGCAGCGTCGCTGGTATCGCACGTTCGACGCACGCTTGGACGCCCTGCTCGAAGACCGGCCGCCGGACATGCGCGCCGCCGTGATCCGGCTATGGCGAGCGCTCGCCGATGACATGCCCGAGGTCAGGATGCTGCTGGACGCACACGCAGGCGATCCGGCTCTCGCCGAGTTCGACGAGCACCACCGGCGCACGCTGCGGGCCGCGACCGGGGTCAGCCTGGACCTGACGCCGGCCTCAGCGCCGCGACGGATCCCGATCCACTTCACATCAACCGCGCGAGCAGGACGCCAGGAGGCCTGATGACCGAGGCACCGTTGCTGTTCAACCCGTTCGAGCCCGGCTTCACCGACGATCCGTACCCGGCCTACCATCTGTTGCGGCAGACCGATCCCGTACACGAGCATCCCTTCGGCTTCTGGTTGCTGACCGCCTACGACGACGTCGCGGCGTTCCTGCGCGCCCGGCTCTCGGTCGACGACCGCCTGCTGGCTCCTGGACCCGTCCGCGACCAGCGCGAGCAGTTCCGCCGCGACCGTCGCAGCATGCTCGACCGTGACCCGCCCGACCACACGCGGCTGCGCTCCCTGGTGTCGAAGGTGTTCACCCCGCGCCAGGTCGCGGCGCTCGAACCGGAGATCACCCACATCGTCGACTCCGCGCTCGACGACATCGCGGACGCCGGGAGCGTGGACCTCATCTCGGCCCTCGCCTTCCCGCTGCCGTTCACGGTGATCTCCCGCATGCTCGGCATGCCACCGGCCGACCACGCCCTCATCCGGGAGCTGAGCGGGTTACTTGTCCGCACCCTCGAACCGATCGGCGACCCTCAGCTGTTCGAGGAGATCGGCAAGGCGTCGGAGCGGATGGACACTCTCATCGGCGAGGTGATCGCGCACAAGCGCGCCAACCCGGCCGACGACCTGCTCAGCTCGCTCATCGCGGTCGAACACCAGGGCGACCGGCTCACCGACGACGAGCTGGCCGCCCAGGTCGTGCTGCTCTACGTGGCGGGCCACGAAACGACGGTGAACCTCATCGCCGGCGGCGTGCTCGCCCTGCTGCGCCACCCGGAGCAGCTCGCGTTGCTGCGCACCCGGCCGGACCTGTCCGGCAACGCCGTCGAGGAGTTCCTGCGTTACGACAGCCCGGTCCAGCAGACCCGCCGGATCACCACCGAGCCCTACACCGTGCGAGACCAGGTCATCCCGGCCAACACGTTCGTGGTCGCGAGCCTGGCCTCCGCCAACCGCGACGAGCGGTTCTGGGGTCCGGACGCCGACCGGCTCCGCCTGGATCGGGAGAACGCCCGCGAGCACGTGTCCTTCGGCGGCGGCAGGCACCACTGCCTCGGCGCGGCACTTGCCCGGCTGGAGGCCCGGGTGGCGATCGAGCGCTTGGTGCGCCGCTTCCCCGGCCTCGCGCTCGACGGCGAGGTGGAGTGGAACGGCCGCATCAACCTGCGCGGCCCGGCCCGGCTCCCCGTAGCGGTGTGACCGATGACCCTCCAGCAGTGGGTGGACTCCGTGCTCCGCCTGGTCGGCCACCTCGTCTCCTGGCCCGTCGTGACGCTGGTCATTGTCGTCAGCTTCCGGCGCCGAGTCGTCTCCGTGCTCAGCGGGCTGACCGAGCGGGCGCGCAGCGCCTCGGTCGGTCCGCTCAGCGTGGAATTCGACGAGGTCGCGGTGGAGGCGCTGCAGGACACGGTACGGCAGGCCGTTCAAGAACCCGGCACCGATCCCGGCAGGCTCGCCGATTTCCTGGGCGAGCAGATCTCGAAAATGACCGGGCACTCCGCCAAGCGGGACGAGGAATCCTTCCCCGGCAGCCGCATCCTGTGGGCCGACGACAACATCAAGCATCACCTCTTCGAAATCAACTACCTGCAGCGACTCGGCGTGGACATCGAGACGGCCGGCACGACCGCGCAGGCGCTCCAAGCCCTGGACGCGGGGAAGTTCGACCTCGTCATCTCCGACCTGCACCGGATCGAGGACGGGATCGAGGAGCCGCGAGCCGGGCTGAAGCTGCTGAGTGGGATGCAGTCCAGCCGGATCCCGCTGGTGCTCTATACGTCCAACGCCGTGCTGCTCCATAGGAACGAGGAGGTCTCCAGGTACGGCGCGGCCGTCACCGACACGGCGAGCGACCTGTTCGCCGAGATCAAGCGGATACTGCGACGTGAGACATAAGAGCTGAGCACGCGATGGCCTTCGCCGCCGCATCCTCCGCTTCGACCATGCCGCACGACAGCGTAGACAACCTAAAGGAGCCATCCATTCATGATCCCCTGATCGGACTGCCCCTGCCTGACAGCTCTGACCAGTGAGGACGCGTTTTCGAGCGGCCCAGGGTCAGGAAACGCGGGGCGCAAGCCCTTTGAACCATTGGGCATGGCACCCGTACGGGCTGAACTCCGGCGATGAGGACCGCGTACAAGGGGGCAATCACACCACGGAGACAGCCATGACCACCAAACGCCAGTTATCCATCCTGCTCATCCTGCCCGTCATCACCGCCTGCGGCCTCGTCGGGGAGAAAGCGAACGGTGGACCCTCCGCGCCGTTCGTGGACTCACCGAAACGGGGAACCGTAACGTCCCCGCCTCCGCAGAAGCAGGGGGTCGTGACGGTGGCGGAGGCCAAGCAGATCCTCGCCCGCTGGGACAGCGCCGAGAGGGAGGCGTTGCGCCAGGGCGGCACAGACTGGTCGGCAGCGGAGGCGGGCCTGATCGCGGAGATCCACCAGGCTGAGGTACGACTCGACCGGTTGCAAGGGGAGACTGCCAAGGTCTCGCAGAGCCGCATCGTCAAGCCGCGCTTCGCCATCCCTCGAGCGGCCGCGGGCACACCGTGGTTCTTGGCCGAGTTCAAGCGCCCGGGCAACCGCCTGTGGGAGCAGATCATTTTCGCGAAGACGTCGGCCGGGTGGCGCATGGTGGCGGACTCCGCGACGCTGGACAGGCTCCCCACCCAGGCACGTGACGACGACGGCTTCGCCACCGTGCTCGCCCCGGACGACCGCGCGGGGCTCGTGATCTCACCCCAGGAACTCACCCGGACGCACGCACGCCTGCTGACCACCGCCGGTGACGACCCGCGCGCCAACCGGATCATCTTGCGGAACGTCTTCACCTGGGACGCCGACGTGCGCAAGCGGGATCGGGAGAACCTGCCGACCGGATGGGACCTCCGGCGCAACACCCAGCCCGCCCAGGAGTTGTACGCGCTGCGCACGACCTCCGGAAGCGCGCTGTTCTGGTATGGCATCACGGAAGAGGACACCTACACCGCCCGCACCGGCGCGCCCGGGATGAAGTTCTACAGCGGCTCCCTGGCCAAAAATCTGAGCAAGGGCAAGACCTTCCGTGAGAAGGCCGTGTACAAGAGGGCCTCGATGTACTTCGCCGTCGTGCCGAAGTCCAAGGGCAAGGTCAAGATCCTTTGGAGCCGGAACGGCTACCTGAGCGTCACCGGCTCCTGAATGCCGAGCCGTCAAGCCCCTGTAGTCGGTACCCAGTACAGAGGTTGAAAGGCCGGGGTTTCACGGCGGTTCCGGATTGATGATCAGGCCGGTGCGAGCCACGTCCAGGAGCGCTGGGCGCCGTATCTCCTCGAGTCGGGTTCGCATCAGGGCGGCGAGTTCGTCCAGGGTGCAGGCTGCCAGGTTGCCCAGGCTGCGCTTGAGGTGGGACCACACTCCCTCGGTGGGTTCAGTACTGCCGGCGCGGGTGAACGACCTCGGCGCGAGCCGGCCGGCGATCATGGCGATGACGAGGGCAAGGACGGGGGGTGGCACGCAGTCGCATGCGGATTTCTCCCTCGTAAGAATTGTGGTCTTACTTGGCGGCGCGCTGGACGGCGGCGACCGCGGTGGCGGCGGCGTCCTTCGGGGAGGACTGTCCCGCGATCACGGCACTCCACGCCTCGGACACCGACGTGCGCATCTGCGTCAGCTCGGTGTCGAACCCCGGCAGCTGGTACGGCACGCCGTTCTGCAGGGCCTTGCGGAACTGGCTGTAGATCGGATCCTGCATGCCCTTGGTGTCGGCCAGGTCCTTGCGCACCGGCATGCTGCCCGCCTCCAGGGCGGCGAGCTCGCCGTCCTGGCTGAGGAACATGGTGGCGATGGCGTTGAAGGCGGCGTCCTTGTCCTTGGTGAACGCGCTCATGTGCACGTTGTCGCCGAACTGGTAGACCTTGGCCGGAGCGGTCCCGTTGGGCACGGGCACAACGCCGTACTTGAACGACGCGGTCTTCTTGGCGTTGCCGTACTGCCAGTTGCCGCCGAGCACGAAGGCCATGCCGCCGGTGGCGAACTTCTGGAAGGCGACGTCGGCGGTCCAGGTGGCGGCGTCCCTGGGCAGGTACCCCTTGTCGGCCCAGCTGCCGACCAGCCTGAACGCAGTCTCCAGGGCGGCGGCGTCGGGCTTGGCGTAGTCGAACCCGTACGCGGTGATGAAGGAAAAGGCGTTGACGTCCTGATCTCCCTGGCCGGGCAGGCCGATGCCGATGTACTTCTTGCCGATCTTCTCCAGGTCGGCGTTCAGCTCATCCATCGTCGTGGGCGGTGTGATGCCGAACTCGTCCAGGATCGCCTTGTTGTACCAGAGGGCGGTCGTGTTGCTGAAGCCCTGCACGCCGTACACCTTGCCGTCGTATTTGATGACGGCCGAGTCGGGGATCTGGTCCTTGTCCTTGAACTTGTCGTACTGCGCGGTGAAGTCAGCGATCGCGCCGGCCTTGATGAGCTGGAGCAGGTCGGCGCCGCCCTGGACGAAGACGTCGGGGCCCTGTTTGCTGGCCGCTGTGGCGACGACCTTCTGGGTCAGCTGCTCACCGGGCACGTACACGCTGTTCAGCGGCTTGGGCGGCTTGGGCGGCTTGGCCTTGGCGTAGATGTCATTGAGGTCCTTGGTGAACTTCGCGGTGGCGGGGATGCCCTGGGCGTAGTAGTGCCAGAACGTGACCTGGTTGGCGTTGCCCGCCCCGCCGGAGCCGGAGGTCCCGCATGCGGCCAGAGCGCACAGGCCGACCGCGGCGGCGACCCTGCGGAGTTTTGCAGAATTCAACGGATGCTTCCCATCGTGATGCCGCCGACCAGCAGTCGCTGCCCGAACAGATAGATCAGAACCGTGGGGACCGAGACGAGGACGGAGACCGCCATGAGTCCCGGCCAGTTCACCCCGTAGGAGGACATTTGCTGCGCGAGCAGCGCGCTGACCGGGTACTGACCCGGGTCGTTGAGAAAGGTGATCGCGTACAGGAACTCACCCCACGCGCCGATGAAGGTGAGGGTGGCCACGGTCGCGATCCCGTTGCGGGTGATAGGCAGCACGATCTTCACAAACCGCTGCCACCTGTCGGCGCCGTCGCTGGCGGCGGCCTCCTCGATAGCGATGGGTACCCCGGTGAAGAAGGGCCTGAGCAGCAGCATGCTGAACGGCAGGTTCGTCGCGGCGATGGCGATCGCCACGCCGTACAGGTTGCCGGTGAGCCCCCACTGGGCCAGCAGCCGGTTCAACGGGATGAGGGTCGAGGTCGTCGGCACCATCTGCAGGATGATCAGCACAGCAAGTCCCCCGGTCACCACGGGGCCGCTGAGCCGCGCCAGGCCGTAGGAGGTGGGCACGGCGATGACAAGCACGATGACCGTCGTGGACACGGCGATGATCAACGAGTTGGCCGCCGAGGTGGCAAAGCCGCCGTTCCACACGTCGACGTAAGCCTGCACGGTGGGTGTGAAGATCAGGGCCGCCGATCCGGCGAACACGTCCTTGAGGCTCTTGAACGAGGTGGCGACCAGCCAATACAGCGGCAGTGCATAGATCGCCAGCAGGACAACGCAGCCCAGCACGGTCACCGTGGTGTTGCGCCTTGCGTCGGTCACGACTCCTCCCGCCGGTTCATCCGCAGGTAGACGGCGCCCAGGAAGAGCACGATGACCAGCGACAACGTGGCGGTGAACGAGCCCTGGCCGAACTCGAAGAACTTGAACGCCTGCTGGTAGCCCAGGTACGGCAGCGTGGTCGTGGAGGTGCCAGGCCCGCCGCTGGTCATCACGAAGATGAGGTCGAATGAGCGGAACGCGTTGATCACGACGAGCACCCCGAGAATGGAGAGGACGGGGCGCAGCAGCGGCAGCACGATGTACCTGGTCACCTTCCAGCCGGCCGCACCGTCGAGCGCGGCGGCCTCCAGCAGTTCCTTGGACACGTCAAGCAGCGCCGCGCGCAGGACGAGTGCGCAGAACGGCACCACCATCCAGGCGTTGACCAGTCCGAGCACGACGATCGCCAGCGTGCCGTTGGCGAGCCAGGGGATCGGCTGCCCGATCACATGCAGCCAGAGCAGTACGGAGTTGACCGGCCCGCCCGACTCCAGCAGAAATTTCCACAGATTCCCGGCGACGACCGCCGGCAACGTCCAGACGAACACCATCACGCCGAGCGTCACGCTGCTCAGCCGAGTGCGCGGGCGCAGCATCAGCGCGGCGGCGAACCCGCCGGCCAGCCCCACGACGAGGACGATCGCGACGATGGCCAGCGTCTGCAGTACCACGTGACCGAACGACGGGTCGTCGATCACCCGCCACATGTTGTCGAGCCCGTTGAACGGCCGCTCACCCAGTAGGTTCGCAGCGGTCACGTCGGAGAACGCCGTACGGAACAGATCGATGAGCGGGTAGACCGACAGCACCGCCAGGTACAGGGCCCCCGGCAGCAGGAACAGCATCGTCCTACGGCCGAACAGCGTGGTCCCGCCACCGCCCCGCCTCGGTTTGCTCTGCCGCTGTTTGCGGATCGTGCCCCAGTCGGCCACGGCCGTCACCATTTCTCGACCCTCGTACTTTTCCCGGTGCGCGCCGAGGTCAGCGCCGCCTCCAGCATCGCGACGCTGTGCGCGTTGTCTGCGGCGGGCGAGGTCGGCGCGCCCGAGCCCTCGACCGCGTCGATGAATGCCCGCAGCACCCCGGCCCGCTCGAACAGCGGCAGTTCGGGCACCTCGATGGCGGTCGTGTTCCCGTCGCCGTTGCTGATCGACACGGCCCGGTGGTCGTCCGGCGCGGCTCCCCACCTGATGAGCCCCTCGTCACCGGAGATGCGCCATACTCCGGGCCACGGCGTCTGCGCGTCCACCCCCTGGCTGGACAGCACGTAGTCGATGGTGAGCCCGCCGTCCAACTCGACGAGGAGGCTCGCGCCCGGCGTACGGTCCTGCGCCGACTGTACGGGCCTCACCGGCACGCATGTGATCGCCACCGCTTCTCGCCCGAACAGGTAGCGCATGAGGTCGAAATGGTGGATGGCCAGCTCGACCAGGGCATTGGAGTCCCTGACGCCCTGGTGGATGCGGTGCCATTCGAGGGAGACCCGGCGGATGGTCCCGACGGCCTGCCGTTCGAGCAGGTCGCGGACGACCGGGGCGGCGGGGAAGATGCGGTAGTTCTGGTCGATGCCGAAGACCAGGCCGCGCTCGGCGGCAAGGCCGGCGAGCTCCCGGGCGGTGGCCGTGTCCAGCGCGAACGGCTTCTCCAGCAGCAGATGCGCGCCGGCCTCCAGCACCTGCCGGGCGACGGCCGCGTGCGCGCCAATCGCGACCGGTGCGATCGCGGCGACGGCCCCGGTCGCCTCGAGCGCCTCCTCCACGGTGGCGTACATGGTGGCCGGGTCGGCGCCGGTCTCGGCGACGAACGCCGCACGCGCGCCGGAGGAGGCGTCCACCCAGCCGGTCACCTTGGCGTCGGTGAACTGCGGAAGGATCTTGGTGGCCCAGTCGATCCCCCAGGGACCGAGGCCGATCTGGATCAGGTCCGTCATGCCTCGACCCACCAGTTCTTCGGGTACTCGCCCTGCCTGCTGGCCTTAGGCTGGGCCTCGGCGGGTGGTGCCGCCCACCGCACGGCGTTGGCCAGGATGCGCCTGATCTCGGGCTGGAAGTAGATCGGGGCCTCCTCGTGTCCGGGGGCGAAGAAGAAGATCCGGCCCCTGCCCCGGAAGAAGCCGCAGCCGCTGCGCAGCACCTCACCACCCTGGTAGGAGCTGATGAACACGAGCTCGTCCGGCGTGGGGATGTCCAGCGGCTCGCCGTACATCTCGCCCGAGGGGATGACGACGGGGTTGGGGACGCCGCGGACGATCTCATGGCCCGGCAGGATCGTCCAGAGCAGCTCGCTGTCGCCGTGACGCCAGCCGGTCATCTGACCGGACGTGCCGAGCAGGGCCTTGGCGATCTTCGATCCGATGGCGGAGTGCAGGATGAGCAGGCCCATACCGTCGAGCACGCGGCGCCTGACCCGTTCGACCACCTCGTCGGAGACCTCGTCGTCCTTGAGGTGACTCCACCAGAGCAGCACGTCGGTTTCGTCCAGTACGGTCTGGCCGAGACCGTGCTCGGGCTCCTCCTGGAGCGCGACGCGCACGTCAGCTTCGGGACCGAGGTGCTCGACCAGGGCCTGTCTCAGCACGACGTGGAGTCCGTCCGGATACACCGCTGAGACGCTGGGAAATTTCCTCTCCTCGTAGAACTCGTTCCACACGGTCACGTTCATGCGTTCTCGCACCCATCCGCCGAGCCGATACATCGGATGTATCGTAGAAAGTCCTGCGTACTTATGCAAGCCTTCTCCATAATAGGAGTACGATGTTCCCGAGAGCAACCGTCAGCCGGTTACCAGGGAAAACCACTCCACTGCGAAGGTCTCCGAGCCCGGACTGCTTCCTCATACTGGAATGATCCTTGGGTGAGACATCCAATGACATGACGAGAAGGGTCAGGATGACGAAGCCTTCCGACGCCGAACGGCGCGTCGTACAGTTGCGATCCGCCGGCGTTGCCCTGATCGTCGACCTACGGTCCGCAGGGCTCCCCAGCGTCGTCCACTGGGGCGCCGACCCGGGCCCATGCGATCAGGCCGAGCTCGACGCGATGGCCGAGGCCGCCGTCCCGCCGCACGTGATCAATCTCATCGACGGGCCGGTCTCGCACTCGGTGCTGCCAGAGGGCCACACCGGGTGGTTCGGCATCCCGGGGCTGTCCGGCTCGCGCGGCAGCGAGGCTTGGGCCCCCCGATTCACCGTGAGCACCGCCGTCCAGGAGGGACGGCGGCTCACCGTCGAGGCGTCCGACCCGGACACCGCGCTCGGGCTGCGGCTCGCCATCGAGCTGACCGGCAGCGGGCTGGTCCGGTTGCGCACGACCGTACGGAATGACGGGGATGACGAATACCGGGTCGACGCGCTGTCGGCCGTGCTCCCGGTGCCCGACCGGGCGGTGGAGCTGCTCGACCTGGCCGGGCGCTGGTCGCGGGAGCGGCAACCACAGCGGGGGCCGTTCAACGTGGGTGTGCATCTGCGTGAAGGACGGCGGGGCCGCACTGGGGCGGACGCGGCGACTGTGGTGGCGGCGGGCGTCGCGGGGTTCGGGTTCCGGTCGGGGGAGGTGTGGGCGGTCCACACGGCCTGGAGCGGCAACCATCGCACCTGGGCCGAGCGTACCGGTGAGGGCTTCAGGACGCTGGGCGGCGGCGAGTCGCTGCTGCCCGGGGAGATCATGTTGCGGCCGGGAGAGAGCTACGAGTCGCCCGATCTGTTCTTCGGGTGGGCAGACGGGCTCGACGAGTTGGCCTCCCGGTTCCACCGGCACCTCAGGCAGCGGCCGCACCATCCCGGGTCCCCCCGGCCGGTGAACCTCAACGTGTGGGAGGCCGTGTACTTCGATCATGACCTCGACACGTTGCTGACGCTGGCCGAACGCGGAGCCGCGATCGGAGTGGAGCGGTTCGTGCTCGACGACGGCTGGTTCCACCGCAGGAACGGGCCGGAACGAGGACTGGGCGACTGGTTCGTGGACGAGCGCAGCTGGCCGGACGGGCTTCATCCCCTGGTCGACCGGGTCAAGGAGCTCGGCATGACCTTCGGGCTGTGGTTCGAGCCGGAGATGGTCAGCCCGCGCTCGAAGCTCGCGGGCACGCACCCGGAATGGATGCTCCGGGCGCGGCCCGAGCTGCCACCGACCTCGCGCTGGCAGCAGGTGCTCGACCTCGCCAACCCGGAGGCGTTCGACCACCTGCTCAAGCAGATGTCCGCGGTCATCGCCGAGTACGGCGTCGGCTACCTCAAGTGGGACCACAACCGCGACCTGATCGAGGCGCCCGGCGTCCATCGGCAGACGCTGGCCGCCTACCGGCTGATGGACGAGCTGCGCGCCGCGTTCCCCGGACTGGAGATCGAGTCCTGCTCGTCCGGGGGCGCCCGCGTCGACCTCGGGATCCTGGAGCACACCGATCGGGTGTGGGCCTCCGACTGCATCGACCCGCTCGAACGGCAGACCATCCAGCGCTGGACCAGCCAGCTCATCCCGCTCGAACTCATCGGCGGCCACGTCGCCTCCGCCGTCTCACACACCACCGGCCGCCGGCACGACCTCGCCTTCCGCGCGATCACCTCGCTGTTCGCGCACTTCGGCCTGGAACTCGACCTCACCAAGCTCGACGGGGCCGCGACCACCGAGCTCGCCGAATGGATCGCCATCTACAAGCACTACCGGGCGCTGCTGCACTCCGGCACGCTCGTCCGCGACGAGCACCCGAGCTCCGGCCGCTGGCTGACCGGCGTCGTGACACCGGAGCTCGCGCTCTACTCGGTGGCCGCGATGTGCCGCTCCGACGAGGAGCCCGCGGGACGCATGACCTTCCCCGGCCTCGACCCGGCCCGCCACTACACGATCCGGCTCATCGGCCCGAACAGCGACGATCTCGGCCCCCGGCCTGGCTGGCTCGGCTCGCAGGCCCGATTCAGCGGCGCGACGCTCGGCACGGTCGGCGTTCGGCTGCCCACCCTGCGCCCCGAGACTGCGATGCTCATCGAGATCTCGGCATGATCGATATCATTTCGGCGCCGCAAGGCCGGGGCTACGCCACTTCCCTGCCGACTCGTTGCGGCCGACCGCGTCGGACGGGCGCCCGACGCCCAAATTGTAAAGTACGAGGCAGAAAGCGAAACGGATGACCTCGTTCATGGTTCCGCCGACGACGCACCTCAGCGGCGACATGTCCATGGTGCGCCTGCTCAACCTGCGGTCTGTGCTCCGGGTGCTGTACGGCGGCGGCAGCCACACGATCACCGCGATCGCGGCCGCCGCCAAGATCTCCCGGCCCACCGTGAGCCAGGCGATCTCCGACCTCCTTGAGGCGGGCTGGATCCAGAGCAGCTCCGACCAGAAGGATCGGGTGGGGCGGCCCGCGCAGCGCTTCGAGTTCCGCCCGGCCGCCGGCCACGTGCTCGGCGTCGACATCGGGGGCCACAAGGTGCTGGTGCTCGTCAGCGACCTGTCCGGCGAGATCGTCGCCGAACACCGCAAGACCCTCCGCCCCGCCTCCTCCAGGGCCAGGCGCCTGTCGATCATGAACCAGACGATCAGCGAGGCCCTGAATGCGGCCGGCCTGTCCGCCACCGACATCATGTGCGCGGCAATCGCCACGCCTGGCGTCGTCGGCCCCGACGGCAAGGTCGCCCACGCTCCGGCCATCCCCGAATGGGACGGCATCGACCTGGGCAAACACGTCTACGACCGGTTCGGCATCTTGACCCAGGTCTTCAACGACATGCGCATGGCCGCGCTGGCCGAGCACTGGAAAGGCGTGGCCCGCGACGCCTCCGACGTGGTGTATGTCCACGTCGGCCGCCGCATGGGCACCGGCCTGCTGGTCGCGGGCCGGCCGCACGCCGGTGGGCACGGGGCGGCGGCCGAGATCGGCCTCTGGCGTGGGCTGCCGTGGGCGCACGCGTACGAACAGCTGCTGGAGTTGGCGCCCAGAACTCTGGCCGAGCGGAGCGCGGACCAGGGCGATGCGATCCGGGCTATCTTCGACGCCGCCAAGGCGGGCGACGCGGCCGCTCAGGCGGGCATCGACGGGTTCGCCGACCTACTCGTACAGGGTCTGGCGCCGGTCATGGTGACGATCGACCCCGAACTCGTGATCATCGGGGGTGGCATCTCAGCCGCCGGCGAGGCCATCCGCGAGCCGGTACGCGTCCGCATCGAACGCGAGACGGCCTTCCCGCCGGCGGTCGTCTGCTCGGTCATGGGGGACCACTCTTCCGCGATCGGAGCCGTACGCAGCGCCCTCGACGTCGCCGAGGAACGTCTCTTCGCCGGCCTCACCCCCACTTCGAAACCATCATGAGACCTCGACTCGCCGGTAGGACCGCCGCATCGCTGCGACGGTCCCCACAGAACCGTGCCCCCCGGCATGGCTGAGCTGTCCGTCAGCCTTCATGGCTGGAGGGTGGCCACGGCGTGCCGGCGGGTCTCCTCCGGAGTGGGGGCTGACCCGGGACATACCTCAGGAAACTCGGAAGGCTTCCGGATTGATGCTCATACCCGACGCCAGGACGGCTTCGCCGGATCAACCAATCGCACATCGACGGGGCCGATTCCGAAGATGGCGATGACGGCAGGGTCGCGGTGACCTGGCAGCACGCCGTCGTAATGCGGAGTACGAGCGACACGCTTGACGTAACCGCCAGGTCCGACGGGAGTCGCGTCACGGGCCCCTCCGGGCTCTGACCGTTCAGGGCAGAAGCGCGGGGCCCGTCAGTTCTGACGGGCCCCGTTCCTGGTGATCAGTAGTAGGCGGCGGGACCGTCTGCTACCCGGCGTAGGTCTCGAACTCGGCGACCTTCGGTGTGCCGGTCGAGCTGGCGATCCTGAGGGTGATCTTGCTCAGCGAGGTCGGGGCAAGGGTGATGGCGCCCGCCCCGCTGCCGGATTTCAGGACGGCGCCGGTGTCGGCGTTGATGACCTGCCAGGACCCGATAGCGCCCGTGGAGCCTGACGCCTCTCGGATGTTGATTCTGGACACCGTCTTGGCGGAACTCCATTTGATCGAGATGTCGCCGGTCGAGCCGGCCGGCGACCAGTAGGTGCTCATGTTGCCGTCCCGCACGTTGCCGTAGCTCGTCCCGTCAGCCTTGCTGGAGCCGTCGGAGCCGGCCCCGATGCTGAGGTTGGTTCCGCCGGGGGTAGGGCTGATTGTCGGTGTAGGGCTGGCTGTCGGTGTGGGACTGGTTGGTGTCGCCGTCGGTGTCTGTGGTGAGCAGTTGCCGTTCGACACCTGCAGACCCTTGTCGGCGCCTGCCGTCTGGCGGACGATGTCCGGCACGCAGGCGGCCCCGTCGAGGCTGTAGGAGTACGGGATGCTGACGGTGGTGTTGGACTGGGGGTTGGGGCCGGCGGGGTTGTTCTCGCTGCCGGGGCTGGACCAGGTCACGTTGTCGAACGTGTTGCCACTGACCTGCCAGTAGCCGGCCGCGTCGGTGTAGAAGGTGCCGAGGACGTCCTTGGAGTCCTTGAAGTAGTTGTTCTCCACCTTGGCGCGGGCCCCGGCTCGGGAGTTGATGCCGGACTCGTGGAGGTTTATGTAGGCGTTGTTGTAGATGTGAGCGATGCCGCCACGCAGCAGGGGCGTGCGGGAGTCGATGTTCTCATACAGGTTGTGATGGAACGTGATGAAGCCGTTCGAGAGGTCGCTCTCACTGGACCCGATGAGCCCGCCGCGACCGGAGTTGCGCAGGATGCTGTAGGACAGGGTCACGTACTGGGTGTTGTTCTTCATGTCGAAGAGGCCGTCGAACCCCTCCGACTCCCCGCCTGAGGCTTCCAGAGTGACGTGATCGACCCAGACGTTGCGTACGTCGCTCTCCATGCCGATGGCGTCGCCACCGTTGGACGTGGGCGAGCCCGACTTCTTGACGTTCCGGACGGTCACGTTCTGGATGATGATGTTGCTGGCCTCGCGGATGTGGATGCCCAGCTGGTCGAAGACGGCCCCGCTGCCAACGCCGATGATCGTGACGTTGCTGATCTGCTTGAGTTCGATCACGCCGTCGGCGGTGTTGCAGCTTCCGCCCGACACCTTGCTGGTGTTGCCGTGATTGATGGTCCCCTCGACCTCGATGGTGATCGGGGTGCTGCTGCTGGCCCGGCTGCACAGAGCCGCATGGATCGCGGTCCCCGTGGTGGCCCTCACCGTCTGCCCGCCCGAACCGCCGGTGGTCCCACCGTTGCTGGTCGCGTAGCCGGTGGCGCTGCCGGACGCTGCCGACGCCTGGATTCCCGGTAAAACCATGCCGATCGTGCCGGCAATGGCCGCCGTGGCCAGCGCCGCCTGGAGTCGCAACGCGACTACTCGTCTCATCCTCGTCTCACCTTCGTCTTCGTATGCTGGGTGCGTTTCCCTGCGGTCGGATGCTGCGGGCCTGCTGCAGGGGCGCCGAAAAAGGGAACGTCGAGAGCCGTACGCCGAGAGCTCTTTTCATCTATTGGCGCTCAAGGGGACGGCAAGCACGATCGCTCCGCCCGACGCCTTATCGTTTCTTCCGAGTCGGACCCCTTTCGAACGGGCGTCGGCACTCCATTTCGGAAAGCACTTACCGATAGTCGGTAAGCGCTTTCCGACGGTGGGAGCAGTGAAGCACACGGGGCTGAGGCGCGAAAGCACTCCGTGGCTGCGCGAATCTCCGGACCGCCGTCCGGGCAGGTCACACTGCATACCCTGAGCTGCTGGGAGTTGCAGGGGCCGGTGAAAGTTTCATCGTGGCAGGCGGAGAGGCGACATCGCCACCGGCGTGTGGCCGGACATGACCGAGCACGGCTGGGAGAGCGACGAGTGACCCGGCGAGTGCTGACCGCCGACATGCTCAATGACGCCGGCGGGTCGGTGGAGGCACTCAACGGCGGTCGGACCGTAGCGGCGGCCGAAACCCCGCAGACGACCGACATCCTCAGCGCCTGGCATGCGAGGCGCTAACGTAGTCCTCACCTGCTTCACCTCGACTGGCCGGGCTATGTCCAGGACCCGCAGTTCCAGGAGGAATCATGTCCTCACGGCTCAACCCGTACCTTACGTTCAACGGCAACGCCCGCCAGGCGATGGAGTTCTACGCGAACGTGTTCGGCGGCAACCTCGCCCTCAACACCTTCGCCGAGTTCGGCGCGACGGACTCACCGGACGCCGACCGGACCATGCACGCGACGCTGGAGACCGACGCCGGTTACACGATCATGGCCAGCGACGTCACCAGCGACATGCCGTACCAGCCCATGGCGGGCTCTTCGGTGAGTCTCAGCGGCGACGACGCCGACCTCCTGCGTGGCTACTGGGAGAAACTGTCCGCGGGCGGGACGGTCACGATGCCCCTGCAGAGGCAGGCCTGGGGCGACGAGTTCGGCATGTGCGTCGACAAGTTCGGCGTATCGTGGATGGTCAACATCAGCCAGCCGCAGGCTTAGCAGGGGTAACGATTGTTCTTGCGGCGCCCTCTACGGTTGGCCCGACCTCGGAGCCAGAGACCAGGCAGGTGATGGTGCGCAGCTCATCGCGTGACCGGGTGATCGCGGAATGCCTGGCCAAGCCAGGAGCGGCGGAGGACTACCCGTTCGGCGACGGGGTGGCCGTGTTCAAGGTGACCGGGCGGATGTTCGCGCTGGTGCCGCTGGATCCTCCGCCGGGGAGTGTCAGCCTCAAGTGTGATCCCGATCTGGCCGCCGATCTGCGTGCTCGCTATGCCGCGATCACGCCGGGCTACCACCTCAACAAGCGCCACTGGAACACCGTGGCCCTCGATGGCTCGGTGCCCGATGAAGAGCTGTTGGAGCTGATCGATCACTCCTACGAGCTGGTGGTGGCGCGGCTGACCAGGGCTCAACGGAACAAGCTGAAGCCCTGACGGCATGGAGTAGAGCAGGGGTCGCCGAGTTGCCGATGGCTTTGCGCTTGTCGGCGAGGCAGCGGGCCTCCAGGCCGTCGCTGGAAGCGTTCGGCGAACGTTCACGACGCCATCACGCTACGGCCGTAGCGCGGGTCGGCGGACGATCTACCTTCGCGAGGTCATATAGACCTGACCAAGGAGCCTCCCGTGTACCTTCGCCATGTCCTGGCAGGCTTGGCATTCCTGCCGGCACTTGCCGCTCCGGTAGCCGCCCACGCGTCGACCGCTGCTGACCCCGGTGTGCTGCCTCAGAAGACCCACTTCGACCTGCAGGCCCACCGAGGTGGGCTCGGCTTGACCACCGAGGAGTCGCTGGAGGGTTTCACCAAGGCCCTGCGCCTCGGGGTCAGCACACTTGAGCTGGACACCCACGTCACCAAGGACGAGAAAGTCGTCGTCAACCACGACCGGCAGATCAGCGCCCAGAAGTGCCGCGACACCGCGCCGGTCACACCGGGCGACCCGATGTACCCCTACGTCGGCAAGTTCATCAAGGACCTGACCCTGGCCCAGATCAAGACCATGGACTGCGGATACCAGCAACTGCCCGGTTTCCCCGAGCAGGAGGTGATCCACGGCTTCCGGATGGTCGAGCTCAAGGACGTGTTGAACCTCGTCAAGAGCTTCCACGCCAAGCAGGTCAAGCTGAACATCGAGACCAAGGTCGAGGCGGGCGCGCCGGAGCAGACCCAGCCGCGCGAGCTGTTCGTCCGCCGGGTGTTCGAGGAGATCGACGCCTCGGGAATCGCGGACCAGGTCACCATCCAGTCCTTCGACTGGGGCGCGCTGATGGAAATGCACCGGCTGGCGCCGTCCTGGCCACTGGTTGCGCTGACCAATTACGACTTCCTCCAGGTGGGCAAGCCCGGCGCCTCGCCGTGGCTCGGCGGGATCGACGCCGACGACTTCGGCGGCGACTTCGTGAAGGCCGCCGCGAGCATCCCGGGCGTCACCGCGCTGTCCCCCGTGTACGGCTTCCCGCAGAACGGAAAGATCGGCGACCCCGGCTTCCGCTTCTACGTCGACACGACGATGGTGTCCGAGGCACACGCACGTGGCCTGAAGGTCATCCCCTGGACCTGCGACGACCCCGCGACCATCGTGGCCCTCATGGACATGGGCATCGACGGCATCATCACGGACTATCCGAACCGCGTCCGGCAGATCATGGCTGACCGTGGCATGCGACTGCCTAAGGCCTACGCGACGCGCTGACCCCTCTGCCGTCCCCGATGTCGTCGAGCAGGCGTACTCATACGCGATGAACGCTCCCCAGGCGTGCGATGTGTCGGTCGATACCCGATTTCGTGTCCCCTGCGGGTGACGGCGCCTCTGCCGGTTGGGCCAGAGCGGCTGGGCCCCGGGCTTGGCTGGCGTGGGCCGGCCCGGGGCGGGGGCTGGGTCCGGCCGGGGGGCGCCAATCCCGTCGGCCAGGCCGTGGCCCGCGGCCCTTTCCTTTCAGGACCGCTGTCCGAGTGGCAGGATTCGAACCTGCGGTGCTCCTGCTCCCAAGGCAGGCGGGTTTGACCAAACTACCCCACACTCGGCCGTCAACAAATAAGCCGTCCCGGTGGATCCGAGACGGCTCTCCGAATAATTCGAGGATTTATCCGGAAAGCCTTCGCGGCGGCTCGGGAAGGGCCAGGATGATGCTCACTTCTCCGCCTTTCTTCGTGCTGCTGGACAATGTCCACGGTAAAGCCTTGATCGGCCCCGTGCCACATATTTAATTTTGCACGCGGGATTCCGGGGTCTCCACGCGGAAGCGGGGCAGGGAGTCCGGGTAGTTGTCCCTGACGTGGTCGACCAGGAACTCGCGTACGTCGCACTTGAGGTCCCACGCGGACGGCGAGTCCGCGGCGCTCATCAGGGCGCGCAGTTCCACCAGGCCGTTCGGGAGCACGTCGGTGACCTGGAGCGTCCAGTCCTTCTGGTCCCACAGCGGATTGCCCTGCAGGAACTCGTACAGCGCCTCCCGTAGTTTCGACACCGGCACCGACCAGTCCACGCGCAGGAAGACGACGGCGAGGACCCGGCTGCCGTGCCGGGTCCAGTTCTCGAACGGGTTCTGGGTGAAGTAGGACACCGGCAGGACCAGGCGGCGCTCGTCCCATAGGCGCAGGACGACATAGGTGAGCGTCAGCTCCTCGATCCTGCCCCATTCGTCCTCCACGACGACCACGTCGTCGAGTCGGAGCGCGTCGCTGAAGGCGAGTTGGAGGCCGGCCAGGGCGTTGCCGATGGTCGGCTGGGCGGCGATGCCGACGATGGCGCCCGCGATGCCCGCCGAGGCCAGGATCCCCGCTCCGAGGGCGCGGACCTGAGGGAATGAGAAGAGCATGGCGCCGATGGCGATCACGATGATGACCGCGGCGGCGATGCGGCGGACCAGCGTGAGCTGCGTCCTGATCCGCCGCGCCCTGCGGTTGCGCTCCCCCTCGACCAGCACCAGCCGGTCGAGTACGACGTCCGTCAGCGCGTACGAGGCTTGGACGATCAGCCAGGTGACCGCGGCGATCGTGGCGAGGCCGAGTACCCGCTGCACCGTCGCGGCGACGCCCTGTTCGTCCGGGCCGGCGCCGAACATCTCGGGCCTGAAGACGAGATTGAAGGCCGCCACGGCCGCCACCGAGAACGCGGGCCACGTGCAGTGCTCCACCAGGTGCCGGGCGAGCGCCCATTTGCGCCCGACCTTGTTGAGCACCCTCCGGACCAGCTCAACCAGGAGGATCGACCCGATCACCGAGATTACGAGAATCGGCCAGTCCGCCAGAGACTGCACGCCTTGCCCCCCAATGTCTAGAAAGACTCGTCAAAGGTCACATTGCCCTCAACTGCCACTTGATACGCAGAGACCCGCCGTTCGAAGAAGTTGGCCAGTTCCTGGACGTCCTGCAACTCCATGAACGCGAACGGGTTCGCCGAGCCGTACCTCTTGGGCATGCCCAGCCTGACCAGCCGCTGGTCAGCGACGTACTCGAGGTACTGGCGCATCTGCTCGACCCCCATGCCGGGCATACCGTCCCCGCACAGGTCCTCGGCGAAGGCCAGCTCGGCGGCCACGGCCTCCTCCAGCATGAGAGTAACCTGTTTGCCCAGGTCATCGTTAAAAAGTCCTGGTTCCTCCGCCCTCACCGTGTCCACCACGCTGAAGGCGAACTCCATGTGCATGGACTCGTCCCGGAACACCCAGTTCGTGCCGGTGGCCAGGCCCCCGAGCAGGCCGCGGGAGCGGAACCAGTACACATACGCGAAGGCGCCGTAGAAGAACAGGCCCTCGATGCAGGCGGCGAAGCAGATCAGGTTCAGGAGGAAGCGCCGGCGGTCGTCCCGGGTCTCCAGGCGCTGCAACTCGTTGATCGAGTCGATCCATTTGAAGCAGAATTCCGCTTTGTCGCGGATCGAAGGAATGTGGTCGATCGCGGCGAAGGCCTGCACCCGTTCGGAAAGGTCCGGAAGGTAGGTGTCCAGCAAGGTCAGGTAGAACTGGACGTGCACGGCCTCCTCGAACAGCTGCCTGCTGAGGTACAGGCGCGCCTCAGGGGCGTTGACGTGCTGGTAGAGGTTGAGCACGAGGTTGTTGGCCACGATCGAGTCGCCGGTGGCGAAGAACGCGACCAGCCGGTTGATCAGGTGCCGTTCCTGGGGCGTCATCTTGGCCAGGTCGGCGAGGTCGGAGTGGAGGTCCACCTCCTCGACGGTCCACGTGTTGCGGATGGCCGCGCGGTACCGTTCGTAGAAGTCGAGGTAGCGCATGGGCCGGAGCGTGAGGTCCATTCCCGGGTCGAGCAGCATAGACGTCTCCTTACTGGCAGGCTTCGCAGGTCTCCGGGTTCTCCAGGGAGCAAACCGAAGCCGCGACGGTGGTCTGGGCGATGCGGGTGGCGGGGCGGGAGCGCAGGTAGTACGTGGTCTTCAGGCCCCGCTTCCAGGCGTAGGCGTACATCGACGAGAGCTTGCCGATGGTCGGGCTGGCCATGAAGAGGTTCAGGGACTGCGACTGGTCGATGTACGGCTGGCGGGCGGCGGCCAGGTCGATCAGCGCCTTCTGCGGCAGCTCCCAGGCAGTGCGGTAGAGCACCTTGAGGTCGTCGGGGATGCCGGGGACCGCCTGGATCGAACCGTCGGCCCGCTTGATGGCGTCGCGCATCTCCTGCGTCCACAGCCCGCGTGCCTGCAGGTCGGCCACCAGGTACCGGTTGACCTGCAGGAACTCCCCGGACAGGGTCTCGCGCTTGAACACGTTGGACACCTGCGGCTCGATGCACTCGTAGCAGCCGGCGATGGAGGCGATCGTGGCGGTCGGCGCGATGGCGATCATGAGCGAGTTGCGCAGGCCGGTCACGCCGACCTTCTCCCGCAGCGCCTCCCAGCGCGGCGAGGTCCCGGCGCCGTAGTGGTCCGGGTGCAGCACTCCCCCGGCCGCCCGCGTGTCGGCGTACGAGGGGTGCCGGCCGCGCTCGGCCGCGAGGTCGGCCGAGGTGTCGTACGCGGCCAGCGCGATCTCCTCGGCGATCCGGGTGGACAGCTCGAGGGCCCGCGGCGAGTCGAACGGCAGCCGCAGCGCGAAGAACACGTCGGCCAGGCCCATCACGCCGAGCCCGATCGGCCGCCACCGCTTGTTCGCCGACTCGGCCTCGGGCGTGGGGTAGAAGCCCAGGTCGATGGTCCTGTCCAGGAAGCGCACGGCCGTGCGTACGGTGCCGCGGAGCCGGTCCCAGTCCAGGTCGCCCCCGGAGAGGCAGGCGGCGAGGTTGATGGAGCCGAGGTTGCAGACCGCGGTCTCGGCGTCGCTGGTGACCTCCAGGATCTCGGTGCACAGGTTCGACAGGTGGATGACGTTCTCGGGACGGGCGGTCTGGTTGGAGGTGCGGTTGGCGGCGTCCTTGAACGTCATCCAGCCGTTCCCGGTCTGGGCGAGTGTGCGCATCATTCGGCCGTAGAGGGTCCTGGCCGGGAGCTGCCGGATGTAACGCCCCGCGGCCTCGTACGCGCGGTACGCCTCCGTGAACGCCTCCCCGTACAGGTCGGTGAGGTCGGGCACCTCCTTCGGGTCGAACAGCGACCAGACCTCGTCCGCCTCCACCCGGCGCATGAACTCGTCGGGCACCCAGTTCGCCAGGTTGAGGTTGTGGGTACGCCGGGCGTCCTCGCCGGTGTTGTCGCGCAGCTCGAGGAACTCCTCGATGTCGGCGTGCCAGGTCTCCAGGTAGACGCAGGCCGCGCCCTTGCGCCGCCCGCCCTGGTTGACCGCCGCGACGGAGGAGTCGAGCGTGCGCAGCCAGGGGACGATGCCGTTGGAGTGGCCGTTCGTGCCCCGGATCAGGGAGCCGCGCGAGCGCACCCGGGTCCAGGCGATGCCGATGCCTCCCGCGTACTTCGACAGCCGCGCCACCTGCCCGTACCTGTCGTAGATCGCCTCCAGCTCGTCGCGCGGCGAGTCGAGCAGGAAGCACGACGAGAGCTGCGGCCGGCGCGCGCCTGAGTTGAACAGCGTGGGCGAGCTGGGCAGGTACGACAGCGTGGACATGAGCCCGTAGAGCTCGGCGGCCTCCTCGACCGTCTCCGACAACCCGCAGGACACGCGGAGGAAGAAGTGCTGCGGCCGCTCCAGCACCGCCCGCGTCTCGGGGTGGCGCAGCAGGTAGCGGTCATAGACGGTGCGCAACCCGAAGTACTCGAACCGGTCGTCCGCCTCCACGGAGACCAGCGCGTCCAGCTCGGCCGCGTGCGCGGCGACGAACTCCGCCAGCCCGTCCTGGATGAGCCCGGCCGCGTGGGTGGCGGCGATGGACTCGGAGAACGACCGCACCCCGTGCGCGGCCGCCTCCTCGGCGATCTCCTCGGCCAGCAGCCGGGCGGCGACCCGGGAGTTGGCCGGATCGGCGATGACCCGGGCGGCGGCCTCCTCGATGGCCAGACGACGGTCGATCCCGATGATCTGCGTCACGTGCTCTCTCCTCGCGAGCTCGTCCCCCGTGAGGGCGCGCGAGAGCACGACGGCAGGAAGCACCCGCCGGTTCGCTCCCCGGCCCTCCCTCGAGGCCATGGTCACTTCACGCCGGGCGGGCAGCCCGGCATGTCGCAGGCAGGTCTTCGGGCTCGCGGGCGCACAATCGTTGCCTAATGGCCGTCGCTTCCCGGATCGCTCCAGTGCGTATGACGGCGGTCGTTCCCGCTCACCGCTGCGGGGCAGCCCCGGAATCGCACCGGGTTCCCTTTTACTCCGCCTCCGGAGAGGCGAACCAGCGACGAGGAGGATCCTACATCTAGTAGCCGTTCCCGCAACTGACCCAGCATGTTGTGGCTAGGGCTTGTTGAGCAGTCCGAGATCTCGCAGTACGGCGCGGGTGCGCTCGACCTCGGTGCCCAGCCACAGGTCGAAGTCGTCGCCACTCAGCGGGATCGAGATCCACCCCTCGGAACGGCAGGCCGCGTCCCAGGCCGGCGAGCTGGTCACGTCGTCGCACATGCGGATGGCCGCCTCGCGAGCCCCTTCCGGCATGGCCTCGGGGCCGAAGGCCGCCACCCAGTCCGCGAAGTCCACCCGTACGCCGGACTCCAGCAGCGTCGGCACGTCCAGTTCCGG
>NZ_JBFAMX010000121.1:0-24153 GCF_040659615.1 Nonomuraea sp. NPDC049784 | reverse complement strand
GGGCAGGCCACGGCCGCCAGCGCGGGCATCATCGCGCCGTGGGCCTCCACCATCGAAGGACCCTTCTACGACCTGTACGCGGCGGGGGCGGCCCACTACCCGCGCGTCATCGAGCTGCTGGCCGAGGCCGGAGTCCACCGTACCGACTACCGCCGCACCGGCGCCCTGCTGGTCAGCGCGGAGCCGGACCGGCTCGCCGAGGCCCAGGCCCGCGTCGAGGCGCGCGCCCGCACGGCCGGAGGGATAATGGGGGACGTCCAGCGCGTCGATGACGTACGTGCATTGATCCCCGTGCTGGCCCCCGACCTGGAGGGCGTGTTCGTCTCGGGCGGCGCCCGGGTGGACGGGCGCACCATGCGCGACGCGCTGCTCCAGGGCGCGATCCACCACGGCGCGGTCATCGTGCACGGGCGGGCCCGCCTGCTTCCCGACCTGCGCGTCCAGGTGGACGCCGACGTGCTGGCGGGCGACGACGTCGTGGTGGCGTCCGGCGCCTGGGCCAACGAGCTCCTCGCGCCCCTCGGCACCCGCGTGCCGGTCGAGCCGCAGCGCGGCCAGATCACGCATCTCCGGCTCGAGGGCGTGGACACCGGCGGCTGGCCGTCGGTGAACCCGCTGTCGCACCACTACATGGTGGGGTTCGACGACTCGCGGGTGGCGGTCGGGGCGACCCGTGAGACGGGCAGCGGCTTCGACCCCCGCGTCACCGCCAAGGGGCAGTGGCAGGTCCTGTCGGACGCGCTGAGGATCGCTCCGGGGCTGGGCGACGCGACGCTCATCGAGACCCGGGTGGGGCTGCGGCCGCTCCCCGAGGGGGAGCTGCCGATCGTCGGGGCGCTGCCGGGCGTGTCCGGGCTGCACGTGGTGACGGGGTTCGGGGCGGCGGGGCTGACGGTGGCGCCGCTCACCGGCGACGCGCTGGCCGTGCTGATCCTCGAGGGGAAGACGCCGGAGGAGATCGCCCCCTTCGCGCCGTAACCACGCCACGCCCGCCTCGTCCTGGAGCCGCGAACCGAACGGCCTGGAGTGGACGGCCCGAACATCCTGCTCACTGTGGTAGACGATGGGATGGTGCGCCAGCGTTAACACAGACCTGGCCTACTTAACACGGCGTTCACATATGGGCAAAAATCGGGAAACGGCTGTCCGTAAGACTCGGCGTGGCTGTGTAACACCCCGAGAAAAGGACCGCCGTGAGCTACAAGGCTGAGTACATCTGGATCGACGGCACCGAGCCGACCGCTCTGCTGCGCTCGAAGACGAAGATCCTCGCCGACGGGGCCGAGCCGCCGATCTGGGGCTTCGACGGCTCCAGCACCAACCAGGCCGAGGGTCACTCGTCGGACCGCGTGCTCCGTCCGGTGTTCGTCTGCCCCGACCCGATTCGCGGCGGTGACAACGTCCTCGTCCTCTCCGAGGTCGAGGAGATCAACGGCGACGCGCACGTCAGCAACACCCGCGCCCTGCTCCGCCCGATCGCCGAGAAGTACGCAGACCAGGACTCCTGGTTCGGCATCGAGCAGGAGTACACGTTCTTCAAGGGCAGCCGCCCGCTCGGCTTCCCCGAGGGCGGCTTCCCCGCCCCGCAGGGCCCGTACTACTGCGGCGTCGGCGCCGACGCCATCTTCGGCCGCGACATCGTCGAGCTCCACCTCGACCGCTGCCTCGCCGCCGGTCTGGCGATCTCCGGCATCAACGCCGAGGTCATGCCCGGCCAGTGGGAGTTCCAGGTCGGCCCGGCCAGCCCGCTCGAGGTCGCCGACCACCTGTGGGTGGCCCGCTGGCTGCTCTACCGCACGGCCGAGGAGTTCGGCGTGGAGGCCACCCTCGACGCCAAGCCCGCCCGCGGCGACTGGAACGGCGCCGGCGCGCACACCAACTTCTCGACCAAGGCCATGCGCGAGGGCTACGACGCCATCATCACCGCCTGCGAGGCGCTCGGTGAGGGCGACAAGCCGATGGAGCACATCACGCAGTACGGCGCGGGCGTCGAGAGCCGCCTGACCGGCGCCCACGAGACCGCCCCGTGGAACAAGTACAGCTACGGCGTGTCCGACCGCGGTGCGTCCGTGCGTATCCCGTGGCAGGTCGAGGTGGAGAAGAAGGGCTACATCGAGGACCGCCGCCCGAACGCCAACGTCGACCCGTACGTGGTCACCCGCCTGCTGGTGAACACCTGCTGCTCGGCTCTGGAGAAGGCCGGCCAGGTCTGACCCTCGCTCTGAGAAAAGAACGGGCCCCTCGTCGCCGAGGGGCCCGTTCTTGCATCGAGACGAGATGATTATGGCAGGCGGAAGTCCAGATCCGGCGCGATTTCGGCGACATCCATCTGGGCTTTCTGCAGACGGCCCGAATGATCCCAGTTCATCGCCTGCCAGCGGGTGAACTGGTCGAGCACCCACATGCCCGACTGGCGGCTGCCGTTGCCCGACTTGCCGTTGCCGCCGAACGGCAGGTGGGCCTCGGCGCCCGAGGTGGAGTTGTTGACGCTGACCATGCCCGCCGAGATGCCCTCGCGGAAGCGGAAGGCGTGCTGCGGGTCGGTGGTGTAAATGGAGCTCGACAGGCCGTAGCCGGGCAGGTTGGCCAGCTCGATGGCCTCGTCGAGGGTGCCGAACGTGGTCACGCCGACGATCGGGCCGAACGTCTCCTCCAGGAACAGGCGGTCGGTGGGCTGGACGCCGTCCACGACGACCGGGTGGTAGTAGAGGCCCTGCTCGCCGTCGAAGTCGCGGTGCGGGTTGTCCTTAGTGATTTTCCCGATATTTCCGGACACGACCTTGTGATGGGGCTGGATCCAGGTCAGGAACTCCTCGTACCGGTCGGCGAACTTCTGGTCGAGCAGCGGACCCGCCAGCACGTCCTCTTCGGGGTGGCCGATCCTCGACTCGCGCACGGCCCGCGCGAACCGCTCGACGAACTCGTCGTGCACGCTCTCGTGCACGATCACCGTGCCCAGGCTCGTGCAGCGCTGGCCGGCCGTGCCGAAGCCGGAGAACAGCGCGCCCTCGACGGCCAGGTCGAGGTCGGCGTCCGGCATGATCACCATCGGGTTCTTGCCGCCCAGCTCCAGGCAGGCCGACTGCAGGTGCCGCCCGGTCAGCTCGCCGATCTTCCTGCCCACCTCGCTGGAGCCGGTGAACCCGACCTTCTGCACGCTGCCCTCGTCGAGGGCCTGGTCCAGGCCCTTGAACGTCTCGGCGCCGTCGGCGAACACGATGTTCAGCACGCCGTCGGGAAGCCCGGCGGCCACGAAGAGCTGGAACATGGCGTGCGCGGAGGCGGCGGCGTACTCGGCGGGCTTCCAGACGACGGCGTTGCCGCAGAGCAGCGCCGGGACGAGGTACCACGAGGGGACGGCGACCGGGAAGTTGCCCGCGGTGACGACCGCCGCCACGCCGACGGGGTTCCGGAACGTGAACAGGTTCTTGTCCGGCATCTCCGACGGGACCGTCTGCCCGTACAACCTGCGGCCCTCGCCGAGGAAGAAGTCGCACGTGTCCACGATCTCCCGCACCTCGCCCAGGGCCTCGGCGTACGGCTTGCCGATCTCCTCGGTCACCAGGTGGGCCAGCCGCTCGGCGTTGGCCTCGACCAGCCGCCCGATGGAGGCGATCACCCGCCCGCGCACGGGGGCGGGCACCTTGGCCCACTCGCGCTGGGCCTCCTTGGCCGTGCGGCAGGCGGCGGCGAACGTGCCGGCGTCGGCCAGTCCGACGTGGGCCACCACCTCGCTGGTGCGCGCGGGGTTGGCCGACTCGTACGTGGCGACGGCCTCCGCCTCCTTGCCACCCACTATGGAAACGATCTGACGGCTCACCGGTGCCCTCCTCATAGTTCCTTCGCTCAGACAATCATCTCGCCGGAAAAATCCCAAGGCGTCAGCCGCTCTCCAGGGCGAGTTTGCGCAGCTCCGGCCCGAACCTCGGATGCGCCAGCGCGGCGGCGAACTGGGCCTTGAGGTAATTGAGCGGCGAGCCCGTGTCGTACCAGGTGCCGTCGATGACCTGCCCGTAGACCGGGTGGTTCGCGGCGTGCCGGTGCAGGGCGTCGGTGAGGTAGATCTCGCCCTGCGGGTTCTGGTGCCACCTGCGCGTCTGCTCCTGGAGCTCCTCGACGACGCCCGGGGTGACGACGTACCCGCCGATGGCGGCGTAGCGCGAGGGCGCCTGCTCGGGGGACGGCTTCTCCACCAGCCCGGAGATCAGCAGGCGGCCGCCGCCGACGTCCTCCTTGACGATCGGCACGCCGTACCGGGACGCGTCCTCGACCGCCATCGGCATCAGGGCCAGCACGGGCGCCCGCGTGGCCTCGTACGCGGCCTTGAGCTGCTTGGCCCTGGGCACCTCTGCCACGAACACGTCGTCGGCCCACAGCACCATGAACGGCTCGTCGCCGATGACGCGGGCGGCGTTGAGGACGGGGGTGCCGTTGCCGTACGGGCCGTTCTGGTAGAGGTACGTGATGTGGGCCAGCGACGACAGCTCCGCGACCGCGTCGGCCAGGTCGTCCTTGCCGGCGGCGCGGAGCTGGAGCTCGAGGTCGGCGTCGGGGGCGAAGTGCCGCTGGATGAGGTCCTTGCGGGGCGAGGTGACGATGGTGATCTCGTCGATGCCGGAATCCACGAGCTCGCGGATGGTGTGCTCGATGACGGGCTTGTCGCCGATCGGCAACATCTCCTTGGGCAGCGCCCTGGTCAGCGGCAGCAGCCGCGTGCCCAGACCGGCCACCGGGATGACGGCTTTGTGGACCATGCGTCTCTCCTTGATCGAGCGGCTTGATCGTGCGAGGAGAGAGCCGACGTTACCTCAGCAGTTTTCCGGCGACCGGTCAGGGGCTTCGGCGTGAATGTGGACGGCTTCTTCCGGATCACCCAGCTCGCGGTCGAGCGCATGCTCGAGCAGGGCGGCGGCCACCCGCGGTACCCGCAGCAACGTTGTCGCCCTGGGCATCATCAAGACCCCCATGCACCCGAGGAGACCCACGAGGCGCTCGCCGGCCTGCACCCGGTCGGCCGGATAGGTGAGATCAGCGACGTCGTCGACGCGGTGGTCTACCTCGAGAACGCCCCGTTCGTCACGGGCGCCATCCTCCCCGTCGACGGCGGCCAGAGCCCCGGCCACTGAGCCGAGGGCTTGGCGTCCTGTCTTCGACCGACGTCCGGTGCCGTGCCCAGGTGGTGGTGGGGCTACGCGGTGCTTCAGCGCGGGGCCGGCTGGGGGCGGTGAGGGAGGCCACTCGGCGGGAGTAGTCAGCGGGGCACGAAGCCGCGGTAGACGACGCGCCGCCGCCGGAGCACCGGCCACTGGCGGTCTCTGATGCCGCTCAGCACGGCGGCGGCCACCGCACCGGTGAGAAGGCTGCCGACGATGACGCTCATGACGAGCATGAAGGCGATTTCCATGATGGATCCCTTCGCCAGAAGTTCGAATCTGAACTTGCTGGCGTGAACAGTCTCCTCCCGCGCCCTATTCCGATGAGGTCAGGTGATCGATCGGGAGTCCGCGACCTCGCCGACCGGCCCTATGCCGTGAAGTCGGCGTAGTCGAAGCCCGGTGAGACGATGCAGCTCACCAGCACCGGCTCGCCGGAGGCCGGGCGGGCCGACTGCCACACACCGCCGGGCACGACCGCCTGGGGGACCTGGCCGTCTTCCACGTGCGGTCCCAGCGTGATCGTGGTGTCGCCGATCGTCAGGCTCAGCGGGCCGCCTCGGTGCCACAGCCAGACCTCGTCCGACCTGACCATGTGGGGCACGGACTCCTCGCCCGGCTGCAGCAGGAAGTAGATGCCGGTGGCGGTGGCCCGCGACCCCGGGTACCCGTCCGGCTGGAAGGTCACGGCCGTCTTCCACGTCTCCCTGAACCAGCCGCCTTCGGGGTGGGGGAGCAGGTCGAGGGCCTCGGCGACGGGCGGGCGCTCGACGAACGCCACAGGGGCGCCCTTGACGTCCCTGCGCAGGAAGCGGTTGCCGTCCAGGACGAGCTGCCCGTCGAGCGGGCTGGTGAGGGCCGCTGCCTCGTCGGGCACTTCGATGGACGGGCCGTCGGGGTACGCGTGCAGCTCCACTTGGCACAGTTTATGCCAATAAATCAGGGCAAGGTGGGTGACGCGTGCCCGGTCGCTGGGCATCTCGCGGACCTAACACGAAATGTCGGTCGAGGTGGCTAGTCTGCGGCAGGTGGTCGAACGGTGGAGCCGTGATCAGGTGCTCGCCCTTGCCCCCGACGCGTCCTCTCAGAAGGCGGCTCAAGGGGTGGCGGCGCCCGGGAAATGGTCGTTGCGCGGCACGACAGGCACGGTCTTGTACGGCGAGTGCAAGGGCAGCGGGGCGAGGCCCTACCTCGCCTGCGTCGATTTGGCCGAGCCCGCGTACCGGTGCAGCTGCCCGAGCCGGAAGTTCCCGTGCAAGCACGCCCTCGGGCTTCTCCTCATGTGGTCCGCTGACGGGCTTCCTGTCGAGGAGGGCGCGCCGCAGTGGGTGACCGAGTGGGTGGAGGCGCGCGCCGAGCGCGCCGCCAAGGCAGCGGCCAAGATCGAGGCTGCTCGCGCCAAGAAGGCCGCGGAGGGGACGGATACGGATGAGTCCGCCCGGGGCGCCTCGGACGACGGGGCTTCCGGGGACGGGCGGTCGCGGGCCGGTGGGGAGGCCGCGTCCGGGGGGCGCCCTGAGTCCGTACGGCACGGTCGCGTCGCCGCCGGGCTGAGCGAGCTGGAGCGGTGGCTCGACGACCAGGTGCGGCAGGGGCTGGCGGGGGTCGCCGAGCACGAATGGGAAGGGCTGGCCAAGCGGCTCATCGACGCTCAGGCGCCCGGTGTGGCGGGGATCGTGTCCAGGCTGGCCTGGGTCCGGGCGGACGACGACTGGCCAGGGCGGCTGCTGGAGGAGTACGCACTGATCCACCTGCTCGCCGTCGCCTACCGGCGGCGGGCGGAGCTGCCCGCGGCGCTGGCCGAGACCGTTCTGAGCCGGGTCGGGTTTCCCGTCACCCGGGAAGAGGTGCTGGCCGGGCCCGGGGTGCGCGATCAGTGGGACGTGCTGGGGAGGCGGGACGAAGTGCAGGAGCGGCTGACCTCCCGGCGGGTGTGGCTGCGGGGGCGCCACACCGGACGGCCGGCGCTGGTGCTCTCGTTCGCGCCGCAGGGGCAGCCGCTCGACGCCTCTCTGGTCACCGGGACGACGATCGATGCCGAGCTCGCCTTCTATCCGGGTGCCGCCCCCTTGAGGGCGCTCGTCGCCGGACGTTACGACGTGGACCAGGACGATCTGACCGGGGGGACGCCCCCCGGGGTGTCGCCGGACGAGGCGCTCGACGAGGTGGCCCGGGCGCTGGCCGAGGATCCGTGGACCGAGTCGTGGCCGCTCGTGCTGGCCGGGGTGGTGCCCGGGCGCGCCTCACTCGGCGGCCTCCCGCTGCGTCCCGCGGCGCGGGATCCGTGGGGGCTGATCGCGGTTTCCGGGGGTCGCCCGCTCACCGTGGCCGCCGAATGGACGCCACTGGGCTTGCGGCCCCTGACCACCTGGGACGACGAAGGAACGGCGGTGATCCTGTGACCGGCTGGGAGGAGCTGACGTCGACGGTGCTCGTGGGCACCGATCGCAGGCCGTACCAGGGGGATCTGCTCGAAGCCGCGGCCGTCGAAGTGGCGCGGCGCAGAGCCGGGCGCACGATCGGCGAGGCCGAGCGGCAGGAGCCCGCGCCCCACGAGGAGCGGGCGGCCGTGGGCAGGCGGGCGGCCGAGCGGCTGGCGCGGATCATGGGTGGCGAGCACGAGAGGCTGCTCCCCGAATGGCTGGCCGCGGCCGCCGGCGCGGGCAGGAGGGTGCCACCGTACGTGCTGCCGGAGCTCCTGGAGCGAGGGCGGCGGGACCGGTCGATCCGGGTGCATCTCGGGGTCCTGGCCGGGCAGCGGGGGCGATGGCTGGCCGGGCTCAATCCCGCCTGGGACTACCTCCTCGAAGAGCCGACCGGGGAGACGTGGGAGCTGGGCGGCGCCGCGGACCGGCGGGCGCACCTGCGCGCCCTCAGGGAGGCCGATCCCGCCCGGGCCAGGCAGTTGCTCGAGAGCACGTGGGAGCGGGAGACGCCCGACGATCGGGCCGAGTTCGTGGAGCTGCTGGCCGACGGGCTGAGCATGGACGACGAGCCGTTCCTGGAGAGCGCGCTCGACGACCGCCGCAGAGAGGTGCGCCAGGCCGCCGCCAACCTCCTCACCCGTCTCCCCGAGTCGCGCATGTCCCAGCGCATGGCCGGACGGGCGCGCGCCTGCGTGACCATCGAGGGAAACGTCATCGCCGTCGAGGCCCCCAAGGACTGCGACAAGGCGATGGAGCGCGACGGCATCCGCCCCAAACCGCCCAGAGGCATCGGCGAGCGGGCCTGGTGGCTGCAGCAGGTCCTCGCCCGTGCTCCGCTGGCGATCTGGGGCCGCCCGCCCGCGCGGCTGCTCGAGATGAGGATCCGCGACTGGGACGCCGAGGTGAAGGCGGCCTGGGTGCGTGCCGCGATACTGCAGAAGGACCCTGAGTGGGCGCGGGCGATGTTCGGGTGGGACCCGATCGCTGACCTTCTGGATTCTCTGCCGCCCGACGAGCAGCAGGAACTAGCCGCCGATTTCGTGAAAAAGCATGACTTGGACAGCCAGTTGATCATGGTGCTGGGCGGAGTGTCGTCCTACTGGCGCGAGGGCCTGGCCACGGCGGTCCTCCGCAAGATCGTGAAGGTGGCCACCACGCAGCCCTGGAATCTCGGGGAGCTGGTCAAGCTCGCGGGCGAGCGCATCGACCCGGCCCTGTTCCCCCTGGTCCTGAGCTACTCGCCCATGGAGTCCATCCAGCAGGTGGCCGCCCTGCTGCGTTTCCGTGCCGACATGTACAAGGAGCTTCGCCCATGACCGTTCTGCGTCCGCACGCGGAAGACCAGTACGCCGAGGAGCTGGCCGTCCTGGCCAAGGACGACGACCGGCCCAGGCCGCCCGGCTGGAAGCTGTCGCCGTGGGCCGTGACCACGTACATCCTGGGTGACGGCGACCGCATCACCCCCAAATACGTGGGCGCCCGCCGTATCGTCGAGGTCGCCGTCGCCACGCTGGCCACCGACCGCGCGCTGCTGCTGCTCGGCGTGCCCGGCACGGCGAAGACGTGGCTGTCCGAGCACCTGGCCGCCGCCATCAGCGGCGACTCCACGCTGCTCGTGCAGGGCACCGCCGGCACCGCCGAGGAGGCCATCCGGTACGGCTGGAACTATGCCAGGCTGCTGGCCGAGGGCCCTTCGATCGAGGCGCTGACCCCGTCGCCCGTGATGCGCGCCATGGCCGAGGGCCGGGTCGCCCGGGTGGAGGAGCTCACCCGCATGCCGTCCGACGTACAGGACGCCCTGATCACCGTGCTGTCCGAGAAGACGCTGCCGATCCCCGAGCTCAACCGCGAGGTCCAGGCCGAGCGCGGCTTCAACGTCATCGCCACGGCCAACGACCGCGACCGGGGCGTCAACGAGCTGTCCAGCGCGCTGCGCCGCCGCTTCAACACGGTCGTGCTGCCGGTGCCGGCCACGGCCGAGGAGGAGGTGGAGATCGTCTCGCGCCGCGTCACCGAGCTGGGGCACGCGCTGCAGCTGCCCGAGACCACGACGGGGCTGGCGGAGATCCGGCGGGTGGTGACGGTCTTCCGCGAGCTGCGCACGGGCATCACCGAGGACGGGCGTACCAAGGTCAAGTCGCCCAGCGGCACCCTGTCCACGGCCGAGGCCATCTCGGTGCTCACCAACGGCATCGCCCTCGCGGCCCACTTCGGCGACGGGGTGCTGCGCCCCTCCGACGTGGCCGCCGGGATCGTGGGGGCGGTGGTGCAGGAGCCGGTGTCGGATCAGGTGGTGTGGCGCGAATACCTGGAGACGGTGGTTCGCGAGCGTCCCGACTGGCGCGACTTCTACCGCGCCTGCCGCGAGGTCTCATGAGCACCGCCCCGACACCTGGCGTCTCGGCCACCGATGCCCCGGCGAGTGTGCTGGTCGTGGGCGGGGCCGGCGTTTCCGTGCTGGGGGTGCGGCATCACGGACCGGGGTCGGCCCGGGCTGTGCGGCGGGAGCTCGAACGCCTGCGGCCCGACGCCATCCTCATAGAGGGGCCACCCGAGGCCGACGCGCTCGTGGCGCTCGCTCCCGAGCTGGAGCCGCCCGTCGCGCTGCTCGCCCACGTGCCCGGAGCGCCGTCGCGGGCCGCGTTCTGGCCGTTCGCCGCCTTCTCGCCCGAGTGGCAGGCCATCCTGTACGGCACCTCCACCGGCGTCCCGGTGACCTTCTGCGACCTCCCCGCGGCCCATTCGCTGGCAGCGGAGGACGAGGAGCGCGAAGACCGCGAAGACGGCATGCGGGCGGACCCCATCGGGAGTCTCGCTGCGGCGGCCGGATACGACGACCCCGAGCGCTGGTGGGAGGACGTCGTCGAACACCGAGGCGACACCCCCTTCGGGGTGATCGCCGAGGCCATGGCCGCCGTACGCGAGGGCTACGAGCCGGACGAGCGGGAGGCCAGACGCGAGGCGTACATGCGCAGGACCCTCCGCGCGGCCATCAAGCAGGGCTACGGCCGGATCGCGGTGATCTGCGGCGCCTGGCACGTCCCGGCCCTGACGGGCAGGCTCCCGACCGCCGCGCAGGACAACGCGATCCTGCGCGGACTCCCCAAGGTCAAGGCCGAGCTGACGTGGGTCCCGTGGACGTACGGACGGCTGGCATCGTGGAGCGGCTACGGCGCGGGGATCATCTCGCCCGGCTGGTACCACCACCTGTTCGGCGCGCCCGACCGGCCCGTGGAGCGGTGGCTGGCCGAGGCCGCCGCGGTGCTGCGCGACGAGGGGCTGGCCGTGTCGTCCGCCCACGTCATCGAGTCCGTACGCCTCGCGCACAGCCTGGCCGCCCTGCGCGGCAGGCCCCTGGCCGGGCTCGGCGAGGTCACCGAGGCGGCCAGGGCCGTGCTGTGCGAGGGCGACGACCTGGCCGTCGAGCTGATCCAGCGGCGCATGGTCGTCGGTGACCGGCTCGGCCACGTCACCGACGGCACGCCGATGGTGCCGCTTCAGCGGGACCTGCGCGACCAGCAGCGACGGCTCAGGCTCAAACCGGAGGCGCTCGACCGCGAGATCGACCTCGACCTGCGCAAGCCGCTCGACCTCGACCGCAGCCACCTGCTGCACCGGCTCAGGCTGCTCGGCGTCGGCTGGGGAGCGCCGGGCGAGTCGCGAGGGAAGGGCACCTTCAGGGAGACCTGGACGTTGCAGTGGCGGCCCGAGCACGACCTGGCGCTCATCGAGCAGGCCGCCCTGGGCACCACGGTGGCCGGGGCGGCGGCGCAGCGGGCCAGGGACCTGGCCGCGACGGACAAGGCGGCTCTGGCGGACCTGACGTCGCTGGTCGAGCAGTGCCTGCTGGCCGACCTGCCGGAGGCGCTGCCCGAGGTGCTGGCCGCGCTGTCGGCCAAGGCGGCGCTCGACACCGACGTGACGCACCTGATGGCGGCGCTGCCCGCGATGGTACGCGCCCACCGGTACGGCGACGTGCGCGGCACCTCGGCCGAAGGGCTGGCGGTGATCGTACGCTCGATGCTGGACCGCATCCGCGTCGGCCTGCCGGTCGCGGTGACGGGGCTGGACGACGACGCGGCGGCCGACCTGCTCAAACACGTCGACGCGGTGCACGCGGCCGTGGCCCTCTTGAGCGATGACGGCGACACGTCGCCGCGCGGCCGGTGGCTGGCCACCCTGCGGGGCGTCAGCGACCGGCAGGACCTGCACGGCCTCATCGAAGGGCGGCTCACCAGGATCCTGCTGGACGCAGGTGAGCTCGACGACGCCGGCGATCGCATGGCCAGGGCCATGTCCAGGGGGCAGGCCCCGGCCAGGGCGGCCGCGTGGGTCGAGGGATTCCTGGCGGGCGGCGGGCTGCTGCTGGTGCACGATCCCCGGTTGCTGAGCCTGGTGGACGGGTGGCTCACCGGGCTCTCCGGCGACCAGTTCACCGACGTGCTGCCGCTGCTGCGCCGTACGTTCGGCGGGTTCGCCGCACCGGAGCGCAGGGCCATCGGGGAGCGCGTCCGCTCAGCCGGGGGCGGCGAGCGGGCAGGGGAGCAGGACGTGGACGAGCGGCGAGCGGCGGCGGCCGTCGCGACCGTGCTCGCGATCCTCGGAAGGGCGGACGGATGACCGAGAACGACGAGCGCCTGCGCAGGTGGCGGCTGGTGCTGGGCGGCGGGGACGCCGAGGGCACCGGGTGCGGGCTGGAAGGCGCGGACGCGCGCATGGACGCCGCGCTGTCCGCCGTCTACGACCAGGGCGGCGGCAGGGAGGGCGGGCTCGGCGCGTCCGCGCCCCGGGTGGCGCGCTGGCTGGGCGACATCCGCACGTACTTCCCGTCCACGGTCGTCCAGGTCATGCAGAAGGACGCCATCGAGAAGCTGAACCTCACCAGGCTCCTCCTGGAGCCCGAGATGCTCGAGGCCGTCGAGCCGGACGTGCACCTCGTCGGCACCCTGCTCGCGCTCAACCGGGTCATGCCCGACCAGGCCCGCGAGTCCGCCAGGGCAGTGGTGCGCAAGGTGGTGGACGAGCTCGAACGCAGGCTGGCCCAGAAGACCAGGGCGGCCCTGAGCGGCGCGCTCGACCGTTCGGCCAGGACCCACCGCCCCAAGAGGGTGGCCGACATCGACTGGGACCGCACGATCAGGGCGAACCTCAAGAACTACCTGCCGGAGAAGAACACGGTCGTCCCCTCACGGCTCGTCGGCTACGCCCGCAGACAGCGGTCGGTGCAGCGCGAGGTCGTGCTCTGCATCGACCAGAGCGGGTCGATGGCGGCCTCGGTCGTGTATTCCAGCGTGTTCGGGGCTGTGCTGGCGTCGATGCGGTCGCTCAGGACGTCCCTGGTGGTGTTCGACACGGCGGTGGTGGATCTCACCGACCAGCTGCACGACCCGGTGGAGCTGCTGTTCGGCACCCAGCTCGGCGGCGGCACCGACATCAACCGGGCCATCGCCTACTGCCAGGGCCTCATCACGCGGCCCACCGACTCGATCTTCGTCCTGATCAGCGACCTGTACGAGGGCGGCATCAGGGAGGAGATGCTGCGCAGGGTGGCCGCGATGACGCAGGCGGGCGTCCAGGTGATCGTGCTGCTCGCGCTCTCCGACGAGGGCGCGCCGTTCTACGACCACGAGAACGCCGCCGCGCTGGCCGCGATGGGCGTGCCCGCGTTCGCGTGCACGCCCGACGCCTTCCCCGACCTGATGGCGGCCGCGATCGAGCGGCGCGACATTGCGCAGTGGGCCGAACGTCACATCGCGGTCAGTGGTTGAGTCCATCTGGCCTGGCCTTGCGCGGGAGCAGGTACGACAGGGCGAAGGTCAGGGCCAGCAGCCCGACCTCGACCCACACGGTGACCTGCATCGACGAGCCGAAGCTCCACTCGCTCTCGAGGAGGTGGAAGAAGAGCGTGCCGAGCACGGCGGTGCCGAGCGCGCCACCGAGCTGCTGGATCGCGGTAAGCGCGCCCGAGGCGGAGCCTGACTCGTGCGGCTCGACCCCCGCGAGCACGATGTCGAAGAACGGCGCCATGGTCAGCCCCATCCCGATGCCGACGAGAGCGAGCCCGGGAGCCAGCTGCCAGCTGCTGACGTCGAGCCCCGCCAGGTGGATGGTCAGGGCGAGCACGGCCGCGCCCGCCGCCATGACGACGGTGCCGATCTGCAGCAGGCCGCGGCCCAGCTTCTCCTGCAGCCCGGACATCGCCAGGCCGAAGCCGATCACGCCGCCGATGGCCTGCGGCAGACCGGTGAGGCCGGCCTTGAGCGGGGTGAAGCCGAGGCCGAGCTGGGTGTAGAGGTTGAAGACCAGGCCGAGGCCCATCATGCCGGAGAAGAACGCCAGGCCGGCCACCAGGCCGCCGGTGAAGGCGCGCTTGCGGAACAGCCCGGGCGTGACGAGCGGGTCCTTGCCGGACGCGGCGCGGCGGGACTCGTAGCGGGCGAAGACGGCGAACAGCACGATCGAGGCCGCCATCGACACGAACGTCCACACGGGCCAGCCCAGCTCGCGGCCCTGGATGAGCGGGTAGATCAGCAGGAACGAGGCGATCGTGACGAGCGCGACGCCGACGAGGTCGAGCCTGGTGGCGTTCGAGACGCGGTATTCGGGCAGGAAACGCATCCCGGCCAGCGCGGCGGCCAGGCCGATCGGCAGGTTGATCAGGAAGATCATGCGCCAGCCCGTGCCGAAGAAGTCGGCGTCGACCAGCCATCCGGCCAGCACGGGCCCGCCCACGGACGAGATGGTCATGACCGGCCCGAACATGCCGAACGCCTTGCCCAGGTCCTGCGGCGGGAACATCTCCTTGATCAACCCGAGGCCCTGCGGGAGCATCACGGCTCCGAACAGGCCCTGCAACACCCGGCTGACGATCAGCATCTCGGGGCCGGCCGCGACGCCGCACAACAGCGAGGCGGCGGTGAAGCCGAGCGCGCCGATCACGAACATGCGCTTCCTGCCGAACAGGTCGCCAAGCCGTCCGCCGGTGATCAGTCCGACGGCCATGGCCAGGGTGTATCCGGCGCCGAGCCACTGGACGACGCTGTCGCTGCCGCCCAGGTCCTTCTGGATCGTGGGGGCGGAGATCGTGGTCACGAGCGCGTCGAGCAGATCCATGACCTCGGCGGCCAGGATCACGAACAGCGCGGCCCAGCGCCAGCGGTAGGGCTGGACCTCGGTCGTCGCCTCTGAGGCGGTAACTGTCATGGGGGACTCCCTTAAAACGGTGTTCTATGAACGAACAGTGTTCGTTACGAACACCGTTTTAAGGGCGAACACTGTTCGTGTCAAGTACAGTGTTCGTATACTGGTGCGTATGGCAGGATCCGAGGACTTCCCCACGCCCCCGTGGCGCAAGTCACGCAAGCCGGCGGCGCTCAAACGGCAGCTCAGCCAGGACCTCATCGTCGAGGCCGGGCTGCGGATCGTCGACGCCGAAGGGCTCGAGGCGCTGAGCATGAGACGCGTCGCCCAGGAGTTCGACACGGGCCCCGCCTCGCTCTACGCGCACGTGGCCAACAAGGAGGAGCTGCTCGAGCTGATCTACGAACGGGTGCTCGGCGAGATCGAGCTGCCCGAGCGTGATCCGAGCCGGTGGAAAGAGCAGCTCCGGGCATATGCCATGGAGGCCCACCGGGTGCTGTCCGCCCACTCCGACTTGGCGCGTGTGGCGCTGGCCAACATCCCGTCGGGGGAGAACTCGATCCGCGCGGGCGAGTTCGTCTTCGGGCTGCTGATCGAGGCCGGCATGTCCCCGAGGGACGCGTCCCTGTCGATGGACCGGATATCCCTGTACGTCACCGGCGACGCGTACGAGGGCTCTCTGCACTACGCGAGGATGCGCGCGGCCGGGCTGGACAGCCCGCAGGAGTACTTCGAGCACTTCGTCAGGCAGATCTCCGATTACTACCGGGCGCTGCCATCGGAGCGGTTCCCGCACATCCGCAAGTTCGTGGACGAGTTGATCGCCGACGACGGCGAGGATCGCTTCCGCTACGGCCTCGATCTGATTCTCGACGGCATCGAGGCCCGCATGCCCTAGGCCTAAATGCCTAGGCCCCGCGCCCGATGTGCTGACGTGCGGGTCGCCGTAGTTTGCCCGGTATGACGATGACAGTTGAGAGATCTGCGGCGGGCGTGGTGTCCGCACAATACCGGGCGCTCAGCATCGGGCTGGTCGCGCTGGTCATGCTGGTGGCTTTCGAGGCGATGGCGGTGGCCACGGCGATGCCCGTGGTGGCCCGCGAGCTCGACGGCATGCATCTGTACAACCTGGCCTTCAGCGCCACCCTGGCGGCCAGCGTGATCGGGACGGTGCTGGGCGGCCGGTGGAGCGACGTGCGGGGCCCGCTGCAGCCGATCGCGGTGGGTGTGGTGGGCTTCGTGTCCGGGCTGCTGCTGGCCGGGTTCGCGCCGAACATGGAGGTGTTCGTCGCGGGCCGGTTCGTGCAGGGGCTCGGGGGAGGATTGATCCAGGTCTCCCTGTATGTGGTCGTCGCCCGGGTCTATCCGGGGGCCATGCATCCCAAGGTGTTCGCCCTGTTCTCGGCCGCCTGGGTGGTGCCGTCGATGGTCGGCCCGGCCATCGCCGGTTTCGTGGTGCAGAACGCCGACTGGCGGTGGGTCTTCATCGGCGTCGCCTTGATCGTCATCCCGTCGGCGCTGCTGCTCTGGCGCGGCACCGCGGGCCGCGAGGTGACGAACGGCAGCGCCGAGCCCGCCCCTGGCCTGGGTCGCAAGCTCGTCTGGGCCACACTGACCGCCGTCGCCGCCGCCTTGATCCAGTACGGCAGCGCGCTCAAGCTCGCCGGCCTGCCGCTGCTCCTGGGTGGCGTCGTCCTGCTGGCCGTGGCCCTGCCCAGGCTGCTGCTGCCCGGCTCGCTCAGGGCCGCCCCCGGCCTGCCGACCGCGCCCGTGCTGCGCGGCCTGGCCTTCGGTGCGCTGACGGCGGCCGAGGTGCTCATCCCGCTCATGCTGATCAACGAGCGGGGCCTGACCGCCACCGGCGCGGGCATCGTGCTCACCGTCGGTGCCCTCGGCTGGTCCACCGGCTCCTGGATCAAGGGCCGCGGCACGATCAGTAACTTGGCCGCCATCCGCGGCGGCGCCGCCATGATCGCCGTCGGCATCGCTCTGGTGATGCTCGTGCTCGTCGACTCGCTGCCGGTCGCGGTCGCGTACCCGGCCATGGCCATCGCCGGGCTCGGCATCGGCGCGCTGCACCCGACGGTGTCCGTGCTGGTGCTGGAGATGTCCAAGGAGGGCGAGGAAGGCCAGAACAGCGCGGCCGTCGGCGTGGGCGAGTCGGTGTTCACCGTGGTGGCCGTCGCGGTCAGCGGCGCCCTGTTCACCGCCACCGGGGAGAACTACGCGATCGGCCTTTCCTTCACCGTCGCGCTCGCGGTCCTGGCCTTCCTGCTGGCCCCGCGTTTTGTACAACACCGCGCAGCAGGCACTATGGAGGGAGCCGCGTCATAAAAGGGGGGTACATGCCGCGAGTGCGGGAGCTTGAGGTCTTCCGGCTGGTCCTGCCATTCGGCAAGAGGTCGGAGACCCTGCTCGTGAAGCTCACCGACCACGGCGGCATGACCGGCTGGGGCGAGACCACCTCCCCCCAGCCGAAGACGTGGTCAAGGCTGGAGGAGTCGCTGGCCGCGCTGCTGATCGGCGTCGACTGGGAGCATCCCGACACGGTGCCGAGCGGCGACTCGGCGGTCGACATGGCCTGCTGGGACCTGTGGACCAGGATGCGCGGGGTGCCGCTCGCCGAGGCGATCGGCGGCACCCGCACCTCGCTCATGGCCACCGTGCGGCTGACCCCGGACGCGTCCGTGGAGAGCCTGGTGGCCCGGGTCAACCAGCAGGTCTGCGCCGGGTACGGGCACGTCACACTGGACATCAGGCCCGGCTGGGACGTCGAGCCCGTGCGGGCGGTGCGGCAGGCGTACCCGGCCCTGACCCTGGCCGTCGACTGCGACAACGCCTACTCCGACCTCGGCCAGCTCGTCGCGCTCGACTCCTACGGCCTGGAGGTCATCGAGCGGCCCTTCGCCCCCGGCGACGTCTACGCGCACGCCTCGCTGCAGGACCAGGTGGCCGCCTCGGTCGCGGTCGAGGTCGCCTCCACCGCCGAGCTGGACGACTACCTGACGCTGCGGGCGGCCAAGGTGCTGCTGCTGCGGCCTGCCTCGTTCCCCTCGCTGTCGGAGGCCCGCCGGGCGCACGACCGGGCCGCCGCGGCGGGCTGGGACATCCAGTGCGCGGGCGGCCAGGGCGCGGGATTGGCCAGGGCGGCGACGGTGGCGGTCGCCAGCCTGCCCGGCTGCACGCTGCCGTGCGACGTGACGCAGCCGCCGCGCCAGAACCAGATCGTCAAGCCGATCGTCGGCGCGAACGCGGGCGTCATCGCCGTGCCCCTCACCCAGTCGGGACTGGGACACGACATCGACGAGACTCGCCTGCGGAGGCTGGCGAAGGAGTCATTCCACGCGTAACGTTCCTACCCGATCAAAGGCGGGTGGGTGGCCGTGCGGCTGTCGCGGTGGCGGGTGTTATGGATCCTGCTGACGAGGAACTTCCTGTCCTGCTTCCTCCCTGAGTGGGGAAAAATCCTCATCGGCGTGGTGGCGATCCTGGGCTTTGGCGCCGGTCTGCTGCTGGCGAGCGGGGCCTTCAGGAGCTTCGAGGCTGTGCTGATCGTGGCCGCCGCGTTCGGAGCCTGCGGGTTCGCCTTCGTGGCGGACCGGTGGCGGCGGCGGTTCCCGTGGCGCTGCCCTGTGCTGTCGCTGGATGACCAGCCGCGGCTCCGGGAGCTGGTGGCGGACGCGGCGCGGCTCGCGGGATTCGACACCGTGCCCAGGGTGCACGTGTCCGCCTGGGCCGAAGTGCGAGGCGGCCGGGCCAAGCGGGGCAGGCCGTCGCTGCTGGTGGGGCTGCCGCTGTTGCTCGCGGCGGACGAGGCGGAGCTGCGCACGCTCATGGTCAGGGAGCTGCTCGCCGCCAGGCGGTGGCGCTGGCACGAACACTGGGCCGTACACCTGTTCATGGCGCACCATCCGGACTGGCCCTGGCTGGGCGAGGCGAGCGCGTCGCTGCGGAAGGCGCTCTGGGCCGAGACCCGTTCCCTCGTCGGCAGCGAACGTTTCACCGCGGGCGTGCGGGCCGAGCTGCTCCTGGCGGGCGCCTTCGGCTGGCACGTGAACCGCTATGCCGGACCCTTCTCGCGCAGGGGCGGCGCTCTGGACGTCTACGAGAGCTTCCTGTGGAAGATCCAGAGGGACGGGCTGCTGACCCGCGCCAAGCCCGAGCCCTCTCCTCCCGACATGGTCGAGGCGATCGACTGGGACACCGCTCAGCCGGTCGCCGACGGCGTGGCGCTCGTGCCGGTGCCTTCAGGCGTGATGTCGAAGGTGCACCCCAAGCTGGCCGCCCGGCTCGGGAAGGTCATCAGCCATAAGGTGCTCGACCGGGGCGGGTTCGCGCTGGGCGGGCGGCCATACCGGATGGAGGACATTCCGGCGGAGGAGTGGGCCCAGGTCGGCGAGTACCAGCGCGAGCGCGTGATCGAGGCCGCGACCAAGCTGCTCGACCGTCAGGCCACCGACCTGGACGTCGTCGAGCTGGCGGTCGCCGGTCGGGCGGGGGAGCTCGAATGGTGGCACAAAGACCAGCCCTGCCCACATCCCACGCCTGGCGTCTGCGCGCTGCTCCCGCTGTTCGACGTGGCGCTGCGGCGCAAGGGGTACGTGCACGAGCACACCTTTGCCCAGCGCGAGCTGGTCGGGCCGCTCGGAGATCGGATTAATCTGGTGGAACTGGCCGCCAAGGCCGGGCGTGGCGAGCCGTACGGAATCCTGCTGGGAGGACTCATGACAGGCCGAGACCCGGATGCCGACGCGATCAGGCTGGCCGCCGAGTCGCTGGCCGAAGGCGACGCGACCGGCTGGTTCGAGCGGCTCTACGCCGAGTCGGCGAGCGGAGACGCGATCGTGCCGTGGGACTCGCGTTCCCCGCACTACCTGCTGATGGAGTGGGCCCGCGCCGGGGAGGGGCGGGCGCTGGTCGTGGGCGCGGGGCTGGGTGACGATGCCGAGCACGTGGCGGGGCTCGGCTACGAGACGGTGGCGTTCGACGTGAGCGAGTCGGCGGTCCGGCTCGCCCAGGAGCGCTTCCCCGCGAGCGAGGTGCGTTACCAGGTCGCCGACCTGCTGGAGCCGCCCGCCGAGTGGCGGCAGGCGTTCGACCTGGTGGTCGAGATCATGACCGTGCAGGCGCTGCCGGAGCCGCTGCACCCCCGGGCCATCGCCGCGGTCGCGGACTTCGTACGGCCCGGCGGCACGCTGCTGGTGATCGCGTCGGGCCGGGAGGAGGGCGGGCCGGCGTTCGCTCCGCCGTGGCCGCTGACCCCGTCCGAGATCGCGGCCTTCGCGGCGGGCGGGCTGGAGACGGGGGAGGTCGAGGACCTGCGCGACGGCGAGCGCCACCGCTGGCGCGCCACCTTCCACCGGCCCGCGTGATCCCTACGCTTCCTCGGGAACGCCGAGGGGCTCGACCCGCTTCAAGATCACCGCGTACGTGAACGCGCCCAGCAGCGCCACGCACGAGATCACCGTCAGGGGGATGGCGAACGACGAGGTCTGGTCCACCAGGAAGCCGACCATGATGGGGCTGATGATGCCGGCGAAGTTCGAGGCGAAGTTCTGGATGCCGCCGATCGAGGCCACGTGCCGGTCGGCAGGGGCGACGTCGGCGGGGAGCGCCCAGATGTTCGAGGCGGCGAACGTCGAGCCCGCGTAGGCGATCGACAGCAGCGCCAGCGCCATCCACGCCTCCGGCACCCAGACCGCGATGCCGATCACCGTCGAGACCAGGAAGCCGCCGGAGATGAACATCTTCCTGACCCGGGTGAGCGAGTCACCACGGGTGATGCGGCGGTCCGACAGCCAGCCGCCCAGCCACTCGCCGCCGATGGCCACCAGACCCGGCAGCGCACCGAACAGGCCCAGCTTCAGCAGGTCGAACCCGCGCTCCTCCACCAGGTAGGTCGGGAAGAACGTGAGGAAGAAGTAGACGACCATGTTGAGGCAGAAGAAGCCCAGCATCATCGCCCAGATCGTGCGGTAGCGGAACAGGTCCCGCCAGCGGAGCTTGGCCGCGCCCTCGTCGTCACCCTCGAAGCGGGCGCCGCCCTCGCGCAGGTAGTTGAGCTCCTCCTCCGTGATCTTCGGATGGTCCTGCGGGTCCCGATACGTGCGCCACCACCCGACCGCCCAGGCCAGCCCGATCACGCCGATGATCGCGAACGTCGCCCGCCAGCCCAGCCAGCCGATCAGCGCGGTGACCACGGGCAGCGCGATGACGCCGCCCACCCGCGAGCCGGAGTCCCAGATCCCGGTGGCCAGTGCTCGCTCGTGCCGGGGGAACCACCGGCCCGTGACCTTGGCGCTGGTCGTGGCGGCCGGGCTCTCGCCGACGCCGAGCAGCAGCCGTACGCCGAAGAGCGCCGTGAAGCTGCCGGCCAGCGCCGTCAGCGAGGTGAACAGCGACCACCACACGGAGGCGAACGTGAACGTCTTGCGCGGCCCGAATCGGTCCACGAACCAGCCGGCGGCGAGCTGGAAGAAGTCGTAGGACCAGAAGAAGGCGGCCAGGATCATGCCTTCCTCGGTCTTGGAGAGCTTGAAGGTCTCACCCATGAACGGCAGGGCCACACCCAGGCTGGCACGGTCGAGATAGTTGATGACGAGCCCGGCGAAGACGTAGCTGATCATGTACCAGCGCAACCGGCCGCGGACATTGGTTCGGAGGGTTGTGGCCATCACGATCCTCTGTAAAATTTCCTATTGGATATTTCCGATATGTTGCATACAACGCACGATCCCCGTCAAGACCCTCTCAAACCTTCCCTCGGAGCGTGAACGGTGGCCAATGAGCTCGAAAACCGCCTAAAAGGGCGCGTACCGGCCGCCCGGCGCAGCATTCTCACCGAGGACGTCTACGAGCGCGTCAAGAGCCTGATCATGAACGGCGACCTCGAGGCAGGCGCCCGCGTCAACATCTATGCGGTCGCCAGGCTGCTCGACGTCTCGCAGACGCCCGTGCGGGAGGTGCTGTCCGCGCTCGAGTCCGAGGGCCTGGTGACCAAGGAGGCGCTGCGCGGCTACTCGGTGGCACCCCAGCTGAGTCCCGGCCAGATCGCCGACCTCTACCAGCTCCGGCTGCTCCTGGAGCCGTGGGCGGCGGCACGCGCGGCCGAGCTGGTGACGGCCGAGGCCCGCGAGCGCGTGCGCGCCGAGCTGAACAGCGTTACGCAGGCGCCCCAGGGCACGAGGTACGAGGAGTACCACGGCCTGGCCGAGCACGACACCCGCTTCCACGACCTGATCGCCGAGCTCTCGGGCAGCGAGGCGTTGCGGGAGTCGCTCCGGCGTACGCACGGCCACCTGCACCTGTTCCGCATCGGGTACGCGGGCAGGCGCGCCGGAGATCCCACGCTGGCCGAGCACACCCGCGTCGCCGAGGCCGTCGCCGCGGGCAGCCCGGAGGCGGCCTCGGAGGCGATGCGCGCCCACCTCACAGCCGCCCGCGACCGCTTTCTCAAGATTGGACCCTGACATGCCGATAATCGTCAGCGCCGACGCGTTCCTGGTGGACATCCCCGTGGAGACCGTCAGAACGGACGCCGTGCAGGCGTTCCTCAAGCAGGAGACGATCTTCGTCGAGGTGCGCACGGACGACGGGCTCGCGGGGACCGGCTACTCGTACACGATCGGCACGGGCGGCCGCGCCGTGCTGTCCATGCTCCGCGACCATCTCCTGCCCCTGCTGGAGGGCCGGGACGCGCGCGACGTGGAGGCCCTCTGGCACGACCTGTTCGCCGCCACACGGGCCACGACGGTCGGCGCGATCACCTCGCTCGCCCTGGCCGCCGTCGACACGGCGCTGTGGGACCTGCGCTGCCTGCGCGCCGACGAGCCGCTGTGGCGGCTCGCGGGCGGGTTCAGACAGGCCGTGCCCGTGTACGACACCGAGGGCGGCTGGCTGCACCTGTCCACCGACGACCTGGTACACGGGGCGCTGGCGGCGCAGGAGGCCGGGCTGCGCGGCGTCAAGCTCAAGATCGGCAAGCCGCGGGTCGAGGAGGACGCCGAGCGCATCGCCGCCGTCCGCGCGGCCGTGGGCCCAGGGCTCGACATCATGGTCGACGCCAACCAGTCCATGACGTACGCGGAGGCCAGGCGGCGGGCGCACGCGCTGGAGCCGTACCAGGTGTACTTCTTCGAGGAGCCGCTGCCAGCGGACGACGTGCAGGGGCACAGGGAGCTGGCCCGATCCACCACGATCCCGGTGGCGGTGGGAGAGTCGATGTACTCGGTGGGGCAGTTCCGCGACTACCTGGTGCGCGGGGCGGCCTCGGTGGTGCAGGCGGACGTGGCCAGGGTGGGTGGGATCACGCCGTGGCTGAAGGTGGCGCATCTGGCGGAGGCGTTCAACGTGTCGCTCTGCCCGCACTTCCTGATGGAGCTGCACGTCAGCCTGGTGGCGGCGGTGCCCGCGGGGGCGTACGTGGAGCATATTCCGCAGCTGCGCGCCATCACGCGGGCCGAGCTCGCGATCGAGGACGGTCACGCCATCGCCCCTGACGTTCCCGGACTGGGCATCGCCTGGGACCGGGACGCGATGGACGACCTCAGGGTGCTCTAGAGCACGGCGCAGGGGCGTTCCACCTGTTCTTCGGCCGGGGGGCTGCCGAGGCGCGGGAGCCGCAGGACGAACCTGGCGCCGCTCGGCGAGTCCTCGGCCTTGAGCGTCCCGCCGTGGCTCGTGGCGATGTCGCGGGAGATGGCCAGGCCCAGCCCGCTGCCGCCGGCGTCGCGGCGGCGGCCGTCGTCGAGGCGGATGAACCGCTCGAAGATCCGTTCGCGGTCGGCGGGCGCGATGCCCGCGCCGTCGTCCGTCACCGTCATCACGGCCTCGCCGTCCGAGGCGGTCACGGAGACGTCCACGGCGCTGCCGGCGTGCCGGATCGCGTTGTTCACCAGGTTGCCGAGCACCCGGACGAGCTGGATGTGGGAGCCGCAGACCCAGACCTCCGAGGCCGCGTGGACGCGCACGGGCACGCGGCCGGTTCGCGGCGCCTCCTGGTTCACCAGCTGCCCGAGGTCGATCAGCTCGGACGGTGCCGGGTCGCCGGCGCTCAGCCGCGCGAGCACCAGCAGGTCGCTGACGATGGCGTCGAGCCGGTCGGCGACCGAGAGGGCCGAGCGGATGGCCTTGTGCGGATCCACCTCGCCAGGGTGGAGCAGCGCCTCCTCCAGCTGCAGCCGCAGGCCCGCGATCGGGTTCCTGAGCTCGTGCGAGGTGGTGGAGGCGAACCTGCGCTGCTGCGCCACCGCCTCGTCGAGCCTGTCAAGGGTCTGGTTGGCGGTGCGGACGAGCCGGGCGACCTCGTCGTCGCCCGGCGGCACGGGCATTCTCAGGCTGAGGTCGCTGACGGTGATCGCGGCCAGGCGCGCGCGGATCGCCTCGACCGGCCGCAGCGTGCGGCCCACCGTTCTCCAGGCGGTCCAGGCCACGAT
>NZ_JBFAMX010000120.1:0-24173 GCF_040659615.1 Nonomuraea sp. NPDC049784 | reverse complement strand
CCCGAGCCCGTGCTCTCGCTCCAGCAGCCGCTCGCCCTGCCCGCGCTCGGCAACAGCGAGGCGCTGCTGAAGACGCTGATGGTGTCGAAGCTGTTCAACGACATGAGCGGCATCGACATCACCAAGGGGCTGCTCAAGGCCAGCCTCGAGGCCTCCAGGGACGGTGACCTGGCCGCGGCCAAGCAGGCCAACGACACGCTCAAGGCCATCACTGACTCCTTCGGCAAGCTGCTCGCGTCCGGCACCGACGGTGGCGAGAACCTCACGAAGACCGCCAAGGGTCTGGGGTCGCTGTTCAACCTGGCAGGCAAGGGGAACAGCGCGGGCGCCGAAGTCGGGAACGCGGCCGGTGCGGCCGTCAACTCCAGCACCGCGGCCAATGGCGCGTCCGGGCTGGGCGACTGGGTCGCCGGAGGCGGCGCTGAGGCCGTGGCCGGCATCGGCGGCGAGATCGGGCCCATCCTCGAGGCCCTCGGGCCGGCGGCCGCCGCGCTGCTGGTGTGACAGGAGAGCGACATGGGGTATCAGACGTTCGTCAAATCGCAGTTCGCCGACCTGTCGATCGCGCAGATCCTCACGAGCCCGCCGTCGGTGCTGCTCGGCGTGAGCGGCGCGGCCGGCGCGGCCATCGCGGCGGTGAAGGCCATGACGGTCTTCGACCTGTCGGTATCGGCCGTCTTCGATGACGCCGCCCGTATCGTGGCGTCCAGCGAGAACCCCCGATCGGTGATGCGCCGCTACGGGCGGGGCCCCTCGTCGCTGGTCGACGACGGGTTCCTGGACACCGACACGGCCGAGCTGCCCTACGCCGACATCGAGGTGCTGGCCGGCGTCGACCTGGCCATCGGGCAGTCGCTGCGGCAGGAGCTCAGCGTCAGGACCATCAGGGATCTGGCGTACTGGCCGCCGTACCTCGCCGCCAAAGCGATCATGATCGAGGCCTACACCCCGGTCGTCGGCGACGGCGCCGACCTGGAGGCGCCGATCGAGCTGGTGCCCAAGAGCGGCGAGTTCGGCACCGAACGGCATCTGTACTCGGCCGTCGTGATGTTCCCCGGCGAGTTCGGGGCGGACCCCAAGACACTCGAAGGTGTGCTCTTCGACATCACGGCCACCCCGCAGGCCGGTTTCGACCGGGTCCGGTACGGCGCGCGCCTGACGTACACGCACAGCTGGAACCCCGTGGGCGTGGCGAAGGGCCACCTCCTGCACAGCCTGCCGCTGGCACCGGGGGAAAGCACGAACATCGCCGTGATCGACTGGACCAGCAAGTCCTCCGCCTCCACGCAGCAGTCGCTGACCGAGTCGGAGCGCCTGAGCAGTAGCAACGATCGCGCCCGCACGGTCTCGCAGATCGCGAGCGGCGTCGCGACCGAGTTCACCAAAGGCGCCTCCGTCACGGCGACCGAGTCCACCTCCACAGCGGGCAGCGTCGGTGGGCTCGCGGGCGTGCTCTTCGGCTCGTTCTCGGGCAGCGCAAACCAGCAGGTCGCGGCCACGCACACGGTCTCGACCGGCGACCGCGCCATCGCCACCAGCCTGCAGCAGAACATCAGGGACGCGACGCAGCAGGTGTCGTCCTCGCTGCGCAATCAGCGGGCCGCGTCGGTCAGCGAGGTCAACCAGACGCAGTCGGAGAACCTGGCGACGCGCACGGTCACCAACTACAACCACATGCACGCGCTCACCGTGCAGTACTACGAGATGGTGCAGGTCTACGAGACGCAGACGCGGCTGGCCAGCGCCGAGCGGTGCATTTTCCTGCCGATGCGGCTCATCGACTTCTCCGACGAGCGCAACATCGTCAAGTACCTGTCCATCCTCAGGGCGGCCGCGCTGGACGGCCAGACCCGCGCGCTGCTGGCCGACCTCGAGGAGAGCGCCCCCGCCGGGTTCGAGCTGTACTTCGCCACGGGCAGCCGGCTGCCGGACATCCCGCTGAACCCGGCCTTTCCGTTCTACAGGAAGCTGGCCGACCTCTTCGGGCCGGCGATGAAGGCGAACGCGCGCGCACTGGCGCGTGAAGGGTTCATCGTGTTCAACGGGAACCTGGATCGCCTGACCCTTGACTACCGGTTGCTGCTCAACACCGTGCGGTGGCCGGCGGTAAGCGCCGACGACCCCAGGTCAGCCGTGCTCAAGGTCGACATCCAGCTCGAGGACGGCAACCTCATCTCCCTCGACCAGTCGGCCGCCGACGATGCCCCGCCCACGGAGATCCACTCCGAGCTGCCCGACCAGTCGCCGCTGTCCTTCGGACGGATCGCGGCGGTGTCGCTGCAGATGCAGCCGTCCTACCAGCCTTCCCGCTACCCGCCGGGGACGCACATTGACCATCTGGTGAAGCTGGAGTTCGCGGTCGGGCTCGGATCCGAGGCCCGATGGCTCGACTGCAGTTTCATCGTCGACACCAGCGTCAGCCAGTTCAACAACGTACCCCTCTACCAGACCAGCACCCCACCCGCGCTGGCGCAGCTCGGCGCTCTGCTCAACGAGAACCGGCTCTACTACAGCCAGCAGGTGTGGCTGCACGAGGACCCGCAGTCGCGGATCATGGAGCTGGCGCCGTTCAAGATCGGCATCGGCGGCGGCAACACCGTGAACCTCGTCGACCACCTCTCGCCCGCGCCCCTGCAGGTGGTGGGCAACTACCTCGTCTACCGGTTCACGTACGAGGAGGACGACGACTGGCGCGCCTGGCTGGACGAGCACGTGGACCGCTCGCGGATCTCGGTGGACACCGTCGCGGTGCCGACCGGGGGCGTGTTCGCCGAAGCGGTGCTCGGGCGGGCGAACGCGGCGGAGAAGCTCGACATTACCCGGTTCTTCGACTGGGCCGACTCGCCGCCGCCCGCGCCGCCCGGGATCCAGCCGCTGACGGCCGGCACGCACACGCCGGCCACGGCGCCGGACCTGGGGACGTTCGACAAGCCGCTGGTCAACATCCAGAGCCCGCTGGCGCTGCCGGAGCCGGCCGGCCTGTCGAGCGTGCTCACCGCGATCTCGACCAGTGACGCCTTCCGCAACATGAGCGGGCTGACCGCGAGCGGTGAGGCTGCCGGGCAGGCCCTCGACGCGGCGAGCAAGGCATCGATCGGCCAGCTCCAGGCGGCGGGCACCGCTCTCGCGACGACGCTCAGCGCGCTGGCCGACGCCATGAGCGCCAAGAAACCCGAAGAGAAGACGCTGTCCGAGGCGGGCGCCGCCATCAACGAGAAGGCGGCCATCAACGAGAAGCAGGCGGACGCCGGGGCGAACGGTTCCCAGGCCAATGGGGACGGGGCGCAGCCGGGAAGCGACTCGGTCAAGGCGGCCCTCGTCGACAAGGCCCTATCCGCCCAGGGGATCGACACGAAGCCCGCCGTGACCCAGAACGGCTCCACCCCGCCGGCCCCTGCCGTCTCGGACCCAGCCCTGCTCAACTCCGTCCTCATCACCGAGCCGACGTTCTCGAACGTGCTCGACTTCGTGCAGATGCTCCAGCTCCTCACCGACTCCGACGTGGTGGCGGCCGTGGCCAAGCGCTTCGGCAACCTCGCCAAGGAGATCGATCCGCTGCTGAAGTACCTGGAGTTCGTGGACGTCGTCACCACCCACAGCGCGAGCCTGGAGAGCCCGGCCCGCTTCCTCTACGCGGCCCAGTTCGTCAAGACCGGGGTGCTGCCGGACGACGCGGGCTTCCCGCAGGCCGACGTGGCCGGCGTACGGGCCGCCGCGCTCACCGTCGCGGTGAACCGCGCGCTGCCGGTGGCCAACACCGTCAACGGCGCGGCCACCGCACGGACGGCGCTGAACGCGATACTCGGCGCCTGCGCGGCCCGCGGGGTGGCGGACCTGAACCCGGTCAGCTACGTCCTGGCCACCGCGCACCACGAATCGGCGATGGGCAAGTACACCACCGAGCTTTCCAACGGCATCTCCACCGACACTGTGTTCACCCGCGACGCGTACTTCTTCAACGCCATCCCCGGCCAGAAGAGCAGCTACAACACGCTCGCCGGCAACATCAAGGCCGGCAAGGCGCTGAAGGACGCGGGCGACATCAGCACCGCCGCGGACGTGGCTCTGTGGAACGGCACCGCCTACCCGGACGCCCAGCCGGTCGCCGTCAAGAAGGCGGCCAGGAAGTGCGACTTCATGGTCTTCATCGGCCGCGGCTACGTCCAGGTCACCGGGCGGGCGAACTACGCCAAATTCACCAACCTGGCCTCGCTGGGGAACGTGGACCTGCTGACCAACCCGGAGAACGCCGCCAAACCGGCGGTCGCGGCGGGGATCATGGTGCTGGGGATGCGTGACGGGATGTTCCGCGGCAACCACAAGCTGGCCGACTACGACCTGCCGGCCAAGTGGGACGCGACCAACGCCCGCAACATCGTCAACGCCGACGCGGCCACGTATGGGGCCAAGATCCGGGAACTGGCCAAGAAGTACAAGGCGGCCCTGACCCAGATCGCCAAGCTGGACGAGTCGAAGCCCTTGGCCTGACCCTTCTGGCGGGCGGGCACGTCTTATGGACGCGCCCGCCCTCGGGGCTCCTGGACGTGGCGGCCCGGGGAGCGTCCGGACGTGCCCGCCCGCGTCCTCTGAACGTGCCGGCCCACGCACCCTCTGGGACATGACCGATCGGCGGGTCGGTCGGGATGGTTGGGCGGAATGGGGCCCTTGTCAGGCGGCCTGGTGCCGCTGGAGGTAGCCGGCGGCCTCCTCCTGGCCGAACCACTGGGCCCAGCCGAGCGGTGTGGCCTGGTACATCGAATCGGTGACGGTCAGATCGGCGCCGTGCCCGACGAGCATCCGCAGGGTGTCGACGTGCCCGGTCCCGGCGGCGTAGTGGGCCGGGACGCGGCCGGACGCGGAGCGGGCGTTGACGTCGAAGCCCAGCTCGACCAGCACCTGCACCGCCGCCCAGCGCTGCAGCGCAGCCGCCTCGACCAGCAGGGCGGGATGCTCGGCACGCGTGCGCTCGAGCAGCGCGGGGTCCTTCTCGAGCATGGTGTCGATCTCCGCTCGGTCGCCGCGCACGCAGGCGAGCACGAACGGGTCACGCGGCCCGAGCTGACGGTAAAGGTCACGCACGACGCCGATCTCGGCTCCGTGGTGGATGAGCTCATCGAGGATGTGCAGGGCGAAGGCGGTGCCGTCCTGCTCGGCGTACGGCCCCGCGATCGGCCCCATGGGACTGACGAGATCGTCCTCGCTCAGGCCGGCCAGCCGCCGCCGCCACACGTCGTAGGCGTGCTCCAGCGCCCGCAGCGCGTCGGCGGCGCTGCCCGGCACCCCGGGCAGCCCGTCCTGCGGTGACGGCCGGTGCCCGAACCAGGTCGCCGTCCGCTCGGCCTGCAGCACGTCGATGAGGTGGGTGACCCGCCAGGCCAGCGTGGTGAACGGCGGCGGCTCGGGCGGCAGCCGTGCCCCGTCGGCTTCGTACGAGCCGTCCTCGCCGCGGCAGACCGTCCAGCACTCGGACACCGGCTCCCAGAGGTATTCCTCGTCGGTCAGGCCCTCCAACCGGTTGCGCAGGCGCTGCCATGCGAAGTCGGAGAGGTCCACCAGGTTGCCGAGGAGCGTCGTCATGGACGGCACGCTACGCTCCGCCACCGACAGAACGCTCCCCCCCCGCCCCATCACTGATCGCAGGGGGTGGCCCAGCTCAGGTCGCCAAGGGGAGTGACAGGGCGAGCCGGACCCCTTGCGGAAGCGGCTCGGCCCGTACCGTGCCATCGTGCGCCTCGGCGATCTGCCGCACGATGGCCAGGCCGAGCCCCGAGCCGGGCAGCGCGCGGGCCGCCTCGGCGCGGTAGAACCGGTCGAAGACGAAGGGCAGGTCCTTGGGCGCGATGCCGGGGCCCTGGTCGGCGACCGACAGCGTGCCCGAGGGCTCCACCCGCACCAACACCTCGCCGCTCGGCGGGCTCCATTTGATCGCGTTGTCGACGAGGTTGGCGACGGCGCGTTCGACGGCATCCGGGTCCGCGCACACCAGGCACTCGGCGAGCTCGGCCCGCAGCCGCACGTGCGGCGCGCGCGCCTGCGCCCTTGCGAGCACGCGCTCTGCCACCAGGTCGAGGCGGACGTCCTCGATGTGGATCTGCGTGTCGCCGTACCGGGCGAGCTCCACCAGGTCGTTGACCAGCACCCGCAGCTCGCCGGCCTGGGCGCGGGCCTCGTGCACCAGGGCAGGGGCCTGGGGGTCGGCGGTGCCGCGTCCTTCCCCCAGCAGCTCCAGATTGGTGATGAGGCTGGTCAGCGGGGTACGCAGTTCGTGCGACGCGTCGGCCACCAGGCGCCGCTGTGCCAGCAGGGACTCGTTCAGAGCGCCCGTCATCGTGGTGAAGGAGCGGGCCAGGCGGGCCACCTCGTCGCGCCCGCTGCCGTCCAGGCCGGTGGCGGTGAGCGTACGGGTGGCGGTGACGTGCTCGACCACCTCGGTCAGGCGGCCGATGGGATGCAGCACCCGCCCGGCGAGCAGCCGCGCGCCCATACCGGCGATCAGCGCGCCGCCCAGTGTCAGCGCCGCCAGCAGGAGCTTCAGCCTGCCCAGTGTCTCGTCGTCCCGGTCCAGCGGGAACGCGGTACGCACCAGGGCCCGGTCGACCTCGTTCAGCGGAGCCGTGTAGACGCGGTAGCGCGCCCCGTCATAGGTCACGTCCTGGAAGTACGAGGTGCTCCTGCCCACCGCGACCTCGGCATCCGTGATGGTGAGCGGCACGAAGCCGGCCGTCGCGCCCGGCTCCACGGGAGGCGGGAAGAACTGCAGCAGCGTGTTGCCCACGCTGACCGGACGCGCGGGCAGGGGCTCTTCGGTGACCTTGAACGTTTTCAGCAGGCGGGGCGCCTGGCCGGCGGCCAGTACCAGCTCCCCGTCGTGCTGTCCGGCCAGCCCGGCCGCCACCGACGGATAGAGCACGAGCGAGGCCACCAGCAGCGCCGCCGCCACCACGGCCGCTCCGGCCAGCGCGACCCGGGTCCGCAGCTTCACGGCTCTTCCCGCAGCACGTACCCCAGCCCGCGCACCGTCTGGATCAGCCGTGGCTCGCCCCCGGCCTCCAGCTTGGCCCGCAGATAGCTGATGTAGACCCATAACGCGTTGGAGGACGGGCCGAAGTCGTACCCCCAGACAGCGTCGAAGATCACGTTGCGGCTCAGCACCCGGTTCGGGTTGCGCAGGAACACCTTCAGCAGCGTGTACTCGGTCCTGGTCAGGTCGAGCACCCGCGCGCCGCGCGAGGCCCGGCAGGCCGCGGTGTCCAGCTCGAGGTCGGCGAAGCGCAGCACCTCCTCCGCCGCGCCGCTGCGCCGCAGCAGGGCACGCAGGCGGGCCCGCAACTCCTCCAGCGCGAACGGCTTGACCAGGTAGTCGTCGGCCCCGGCATCCAGCCCGGCCACCCGATCGGCGACCAGGTCGCGGGCCGTGAGCATCAGGATCGGCGTACGGTCTCCACCGGCTCGGAGGCGGCGGCACACCTCCAGCCCGTCCAGCCCGGGCATCATGATGTCCAGCACCACCGCGTCCTGCCGCCCACCTCCGGCTGCCTCCAGGGCGAGCAGGCCGTCGGCGGCCGTGCTCACGTGATAGCCCTCACGGGCGAGCGCGCGCGCCAGCGAGCGGCGCACCGCCTCATCGTCATCCGCCACTAGGACGTGCATGATGACACTCTCCCTGCCGAAGCCCCCCGCCGCCCAGCCCTCTCATGCCCCAGGCCTGATGCACGGTCGCTGGTCAGTCTCTCGGATAGCCGGGTGGCGTGGTCGCCTCTCATGCCTGGAATGGCCAGGAGGGGGTGGCCGCCGCTCGCGTCTCGGTGGGTGCAGCCGCTCAGGACAGCCGGGCGGGATGGCCGTCGCCCAGCCCTCCTGGTGATCCCCGGCGGGCTGGTCGCCCACCCGGCCGTCCGGCGGCTCAGGAACCCGGCGTCTTGACGGGGTCCGGTGTCTTGGGGTCCGGCGTGCCGACCCCGTCCGGTGTCTTGGGGTCCGGCGTGCCGACTCCATCCGGTGTCTTGGAGTCCGGCGTGCCGACCCCGTCCGGTGTCTTGGAGTCCGGCGTGCCGACCCCGTCCGGTGTCTTGGAGTCCGGCGTCCCGATCCCGTCCGGCGTCTTCACGGGATCCGGCTTCACGTAGTCCGGCTTCACGGGGTCCGGCGTGTTCATGCGCTCCGGCGTTCCGGCGCGGTCCGGCGTGCCGACCTCCGGCGGTGCGAATTTCCGCTTGATCGCGCCCAGCGCCTGGTTCAGGCTGTTCACGGACACGCCGAGCCGCGCGGCCATCGCCGTGAACTCCGCCGAGTCAGGATTTATCCCGCCCTTCTGGGAGTACAGGTTGAGCTCCTCCACGGCGGCGGTCGCCTGGTCGAGCCCGACGCCCAGCGTGTCGGCCAGCGCCTGGGCCAACTTGCCCGAATCGATGGCCTCTGGCTGCTTCACATCGGCTGAGCACCTGGACCCGTCCTGGCCGGGATCGACGGCCTGGGTCCGGGCCGCCTCGGCCTTCGCCGCCTGCTCCTTCAACACCGCCTCTTCCTTCAACTTCGCCATGTCGGCGGGTGAGCACGTCGCGGTCTTGGCGCACGGATCGTCGGCGCCGCCGGGTGGGGGCGAGGCCGCCTGCGCCCCCGACCCGCCGAGCACCAGCACCGCGACCATCCCGGCGGCCAAACTGGCCTTTCGTCGGTCCATGTCGCTTCTCCTCCCGGCCGCCCGGGCCGGCATCTCCGGCCGGCGGCTGTCGCCAGCCAACCCGGCCGACCTTCACCGCGCCGTCGGCGAACCTTAGAAAAGCCGTAGAAGACCGGAGCCGTAGAAGGCCGGGTTCAGGAGACGGGGACGCGTCTCAGGCGGGGGAGCACGTACTCACCCACCCGGTACGCCTCCTCCAGATGCGGCCGGCCCGACAGGACGAACTCCTCCACGCCCAGCGCCGCGTACTCCCGCAGCAGGTCGGCGACCTCGTCGTACGAGCCGACCAGGGCGGTACCCGCCCCTTCGCGAACGAGACCGCGATGGAGATGCTGGGCTGGTTCGTGGTGCTGACGGCCCGCGGCAGCGTGCGCGACTCCCTCGACGAGCTCGCTCCCTGTGAGAGCAGTTGCCCAAGGCGGGCACATGCGAGCTGTACGCGGGGCGGAGGAGAGCTCGCCGGCATGCAGAGCGAGACCATCACGTTCGGGCCCGTCGCGCTGGGCCAGGAGGCGGACGGGCGCTACGTGCAGGCGGGGAAGGCCGTTCTGACGGGCGGCTTGCCGCACTGGGCCAGGGTCGCCCGGGAGAGGCGCGGCCGGCCGGCGTAGCGGCTCACGCCGTGCCGAAGATGAGGCGCTGGCGGCGCCGGTGTCCATGGTTCAGCAGCCTGAGCAGGATCGCCAGCAGCGGCCCAGCCAGCCTCCGCAGCTCGGCCAGCTCGTCCGGCCGTGCATACTGCCCGATCCGCGGCAGGTCGAAGCCGATGTCGCCGCCTTTGCGCACCTCGTCCTCGACCGACTCCCAGTCCTTCTCCGACACGTATTTCGCGATGATAGGGAAGAGCAGTCGCTCCTCCTCCTCGATGTGTTGGTCGAGGAGGTCGGCGAGGGTGGCGAGGGACCTGGCCATCCGTCCGGCCGCCGACTGCTCCTTGCCGAGCCCGGCCGCGGCGGTGGTGATCTCCTTCAGCAGCGGGTCGAGCTGGGCGTGGTCGTCGCTCAGTTCGCTCAGGTCCACCTCGGCGCCGGCCGAGCGCACGATGACGGGCCAGAGCACGTCGTCCTCGGCCTGGTGGTGATGGTGGATGCCGGCGCACATCTTGGTGGCGAACGTGGCGATCGCGGCGAGCCGTACGGGATCCGCCTGCTGTTCGCCGACGGCGATCCGGCACAGCACGGACGAGCAGCATGATCCGAACCGTGCTCGGACCGCAATCATGCCAACCGTCGAGGCCAGATCATCATCATCATGAGGCATGTGGATGCTCTTGGCCTTGCGCGGGATCTGGGCTGCGGCGGCCTTCTGTTCCTTGGAGGACCTGGCTGCCGCGGGGCATCAGGCAAAGCGTGACCAGGGCGGATAGGACGGTGACTGCGCAAGCCGCGTTGAGTGCCAGTGGAAGGCTGATCAGTTCACTCATGGCAGGTCCGGCGAAAGCCCCGACCATACTTGCCGCGGCTTCGACGGTGACAAAGGCCGAGCTGACACGGCCGAGGAGCTCCTTCGGAGTGGCTCGTTGCAGCCATGTGTGGATGGCGATCAGAACGGTGACTCCTGGCACCCCGAGAAGGACCGCAGCGGTCAGCGCGACAGGGAGCGACGAGGCGTTGAACATGAGAAAGAACGCGCCGGCAACGAGTGCCTGACTGAGGGAGATGATTGTCCTGGCGGGGAAGTGGTCGACGAGTCTTCGGCTGATGGGCGCTCCCAGGAGAAAGCCGAGGCCCAATGCGGACAGAAGGTAGCCGACCTGGACGCTTCCGCCCAGGTGCGTCACGCCGAAGGGTATGAGCAGAGCGGTGAGCGCTGCGTTCGCGAGCAGGTAAACGCTGTTCGTGGCCAGCAGCGCCCGCGTTGCTGCGGCTTGCCGAAGGTGACGCAACCCTTGGACGAGGTCTGCGAGCACCTTCTGGGTAGGGCCATGCGCGCGGGACCGTGTGGTGGTCCGGGCAACAGCCGTCGCGGACAGAAGACTGGCGGCGATTGCGGCACCGATGACCGCGTTGATGCCGGAGGCGGCGAACAGCAGCCCGCCGATCGGTGGAGCGCTCAGTCCAACCACCCCAGTGGTGAAGGCGCTGAGCGCGTTTGCGGCGCTGAGTAGGGGGCCGACGCCCACGACTGCGGGGGTGTGCGCTTGGGCGGCTGGGCGAAAGATCGCCGCAGCGGTGCCTTGGCCGAGCGACGCCGCGTAGATGAGCCAGATCGTCTCGGGTGTTCGGGCCAGGAGTACCGCGGAGATCGCCATGGCGTGCATGAGGTCGGTGGTGATCATGATGCGGGGACGGTCCCACCGATCGGCGATGACCCCGGCGAATGGCCCCAGGAGCAGGGCGGGCAGATGTCTGAAGGCCAGGGTGAGGCCGGTCGCGAGTACTGAGCCGGTGACGGCATAGACGTGTGCGGGGACCGCGACGTCAAGCAGGCCTGTGCCGAGGGCGGCGATTGATCGCGCCGTCCAGAGCAGTCGAAAGTCTCGCACTCGTAAGGCCTGCAGCATGTTTCCCCCTCGAAGTATTCTCTCAAGAGAGAAGCGCGCCATGGATTATTCTGTCAAGATAGTTCTATGGATCAAGTCGAACTTGGCCGGCGGTTGCGGAGCCGCCGTGCGGCCCTCGGCCGGACGGTCGCCTCGGTGGCCATGGAGGCCGGGTTGTCGGTGCCCTATGTCGCGAATTTGGAGAACGGCCGCGGCAACCCAACCGTCGCCGTACTCGGCCGGCTCGCTGACGCGCTTGGAACCCGTTTGGCGATCGATCTTGCCGACCCGACCGCGGATCCAGCGATAACGGCTCTGCCGCCATCACTGGTGGACTTCTCGCAAAGTCAGCGCTTTCGACGCGAAGTTGGCCGACTCGCCGCCGCGCTCGAGGAAGACCAGCGAACGGTCCGCGCCATGCTCGTCGACGCGTTGGCGGCGGTTGGTGGCGTGCTCCGGCGAGACCTGCGGGAAGCCGATTGGCAGCGGTTGCTCGATGCGGTGGTGCTGATCTTGGGCCATCCGTCAGAGTGACGAAAGACCAGGTGACAGTAGCCATCAAGTCCGAGGCCCATGGATATGTGCGGGAGGCCGGCTACTGACACCGCCGGATCAGGCCAAATCGCCCCAGGGCGCTGGTGGAGCTGAGGCGAAGAAGCGGAGCAGCCCCAGAAGCCGACTGGCTGGAGGGGCAGTCCAGTGGCGTTCGCCCGGGTGCGGGACGGGATCCGCCAGACGCCCGATGGCCCAGGTCAGGTGGAACCACAGCACGCGAGCTTCCCAGGTCGGTGTACACGTTGAGGTTTCCTGACGGTAGCCGTCGAGCATGGCCGGGATGCCGGGGAGGGGCATCTTGGCGAAGTCGACAGCAGGGTCGGCCCATTGAGCATCGCCCCAATCCACGATCCTGTTGAGCTGAGCCGTCTTCCGGGAGACGAGCAGGTTCTGCGGAGCGATGTCGCCGTGGACCAGGACCAAAGGCGGGTCCGCAGGGAGATGCACCGAGAGCCGGTCGAACCAGCCGGTGAGCCAGCGGGCGGTCTCGGCGTCGATCCAGCCTTCCTTGAAAAGGCGGTTGGTGAGCGCCCAGGGGTCTGCGGTGCCGTTCTCCACGGGGACGGCAGGAAGGGCAGGTGCGTTCGTTGGGGATAGCCGGTGCAGCTTGGCCAGCTCCCGCCCCACCTGGTGGAAGACAAGGTCCGTGTCGGCGGCAGGCAGCTCGAGGCGTGCGAGATCTACGCCCTGCGCTCGGGCAAGCACCATGTAGGGCACCTCCACCACCGAACAGGTGTCATCGAAGGCGACGACTTCCGGAGTGCGCACGCCTGCGTGCCGGGCGACAGGGATGACTGCGGCCTCCTTGACCAAGTCCGGGAGGAACTGCTTGGTCCGCGGGATGCGCAGGACCAGGTCGTCGCCGAGCAGGAAGACACGGTTGGCCACCCCTGTGGGAAGGGGCCGCACCTGCTCGGCGCTGGTCCCGTGCCGACTGGCGATGGCGGCCAGTGTTTCGTCGCTCGTCTCGTACTCCAACATGATGGTGCATGCTGACATGGACGGCCGGGAACCGTCTCACCCTTTTCGGCAGTGCTGGACAGTCCGGCCTTCAGCACTTCGGCCCGGACGTGCCGGGGGACACGTCTGCGCCCCGACTGCGCACCAGCGCTTCGTCCTTCGGTGCGGCGTCGGCGATCACGCGCAGGCCGTCGGCCTTGGCCGGCTCGATCGTGTACCCGCCGACGGCCCTAAGCGCGTCAGCCCCGCTTGCTGTAGAGGTGGAGAGTGAGCGGCGCGCACACTGCGGTGATGGCAGCGGTCGCGATGAGCGACCAGGCGACAGATCCGCCGGTGCCGCCGGCGTTGTTCATCAGGCCCCTGGCTGCGGTCGCGACGTGGCTGAGCGGGTTGACCTCGACGAAGGCCTGGAGCCAGCCGGGCATGGTCTGGGGTTGGACGAAGATGTTGCTGGCGAACGAGAGTGGCATGAGTACGACGTTGGCGATGCTGATGACGACGGCCGGGTCGGGCATGAGCAAGGCGACCGCGGCCCACAGCAAGGACAGGGAGAGCCCGAAGGCGACAATCAGGGCTACCGCGGCGAGCACACCCGGTGCGCCACCATCGGGCCGATATCCCATGATCACTCCGAGGACCACCACGATGGCGGAGGCGAACAGGTAACGGGCGGCATCGCTGAGCAGGCCACCGAGCACGAAGGCGCCGCGCCAGACGGACAGGGAACGGAAGCGATCGAAGGCTCCGGTCGTCACATCCTGGGCGAGACGGGCACCGCCGTACATGGTGACGATGGCGATGCTCATACTCAGCGTGCCGGGCAGGAGGAACTCGAGGTAGTTGCCGGGCGAGCCGCTGATGGCGCCGCCGAACAGGTAGGTGAACAGCACGGTGAACAGGATCGGGATGGCGACCGAGTCCACCAGCTGTTTGGGGTCGTGCTTGATCTTGAGCATGGCTCGCCGGCCGAAGGTCGCGGAGGCGGCGAGTGCCCCGGCACGGCGGCGTGGCCGGCTTGCGGTGAGCAGGACGTCGATCTGGTACGTCTCGGCCGCGGCGGGGCGCGTGACGGCGGCCGGGGTGCTCATGCGTTCACGTCCTCGTGGTCGGTGGTGGCTGGACCGGCCGTGTGGCCGGTCAGGGCGAGGAAGGCCTCGTCCAGGCTGGGCTGACCGAGAGCGACCTCGGCGATACCCACCCGGGCCTCGGCGAGCTGGGTCATGGCGCGCCCGACCAGCCGGCCCACGTCTGTCGCGTCAGCCGGTACGGCAAGCAGCATGGACAGGGCGAGCGGGTCGGCGGCGAGATGGACCGTCCCCTCCAGGGCGCCGGCCAGGACCTGTTGCGCGTGCGGACGCTGCTCGCCGTCAAGGAGCCGGACGTGCAGTGTGCCCGAGCCGACCCGGGATTTGAGCTGGGCGCTGGTACCTTCGGCCACGATCCGGCCGTGGTCGATGACCGCGATCTGCTCGGCGAGCTGGTCGGCCTCGTCGAGGTACTGGGTGGTGAGCAGCACCGTGGTACCGGCCGCGGCGATCTGGCGGACCAGCTCCCACACCTGGCTACGACTGCGCGGGTCGAGCCCGGTGGTCGGCTCGTCGAGGAAGAGCAGGTCGGGGGTCACGATCAGGCTGGCCGCAATGTCCAGCCGGCGGCGCATCCCGCCCGAGTATCCGCCCACCGGGCGGCCGGCCGCGTGGGTCAGGTCGAAAGCGGCGAGCAGGTCATCGGCTCGCTGTTTGCCGGCGGCGCGGGACAGGCCGTGGAGGCGGCCGAGGATGATCAGATTCTCATACCCGGTCAGGTCCTCATCTAAGGCGGCGAACTGGCCGGTCACGGCCACTCGGGCCCGGATCGCATCCCGCTCGCTGATCACGTCGTGCCCGAGAACACGGGCGGTGCCGCTGTCAGGCCGGGTCAAGGTGGCCAGGATGCGGATCGTGGTGGTCTTGCCCGCTCCGTTGGGGCCGAGGAACCCGAACACCTGACCGCGCCGGACCGTGAGGTCGATCCCGCCCAGCGCCCGGTGCTCGCCGTAGACCTTGACCAGGCCGTGCGCCTCGATCGCCGGGCGGTCCCCATCCATGCTGTTCTTTGACATGCTGTAAGAATTATTTATCTCTTACGACTTGTCAAGGTTATGGCCGGCAGATATCCTTGCTGGGATGGTTGACAGCCTCGACACCGCCACGCCGGCCCGACGTCGCCGGTCCGACGCTCGGCGCAGCGTCGACGCCATCCTCAACGCGGCACGCGTCGTGATCGGCGAGCGATCCGACGCCAGCATGGAAGAGATCGCCACCACGGCCGGCGTCACCCGCCAGACCGTCTACGCACACTTCCCCTCACGCGACGCCCTCATTGCCGCCCTCATTGAGGCTGCGGCCGCGGAATACGCCGCGCTGCTCGACGCCGCCGGCCTCGACACCGCCCCGCCCGCCGACGCGCTGGCCCAGTTCCTCGACGCCGGCTGGCGGTTCATCCGCCGCTACCCCCTCCTGCTCGACCCCACCGCGACCGGGATCCCGCGGCCCACGAGCAATGACCCCCACGACGTCGTGCCCCCGCGGCTCGAACGACTCATCCAACGAGGCCAGCGCATGGGCGACTTCGACGGGTCACTCCACGCTGCCTGGCTCGCCGCCGCCGTCATCGGACTCCAGCACGCCGCCGCGGCAGAAGTCGCCGACGGGCGCCTCACTGCCCGTGAGGCGGCGGCTCTGTGCCTGGAAAGCACTCTGCGCCTCTGCGGCAGCAGCGCCCGGCCAACTGCGAGCCGCTAGCGCGTCAACGCGTTGATCCTGCGTTGGTTACGCGACCTTGAGCGGGGTGCCGTCGTAGGTCCAGCGGAATGGGCGGGCTTGGTCGTTGTAGGCGATGGTCGGCGGTCGACGGCGTCGCGTGGCCGTCTTGGACCACGCCCGTCCAGCCGCCGCCGGTGCCCGTGGTGCTGGCCATAGAGCGGAACATTTGTTCAAGACGCCCTGGCCCTGGGCTTGTGATGCTCGATCTCGTGTCTGGTACGGCTCCGAGTGCGGATACCGCGGAGCTCCAAGCGACAGGAGAGGTGATGACGAAGACCGTGGACAGCGCGCCAGAGGTTCAGGTGGCGAGTGGTCGGCTGCGGGGGCGGGTGGACCAGGGAGTGGCAGCGTTCCTCGGGATTCCGTACGCCGCCCCGCCCTTCGGGGCACGCCGCATGCGGCCTCCCGAGCCGCCCGTGCGGTGGGAGGGCGAGCGCAGCGCTACCGATTACGGGCCGACCTGCCCGAAAGACAACGACGGTCCGCAGAGCGCAGAGCTGTTCCCGGAGGTCGTGATCCCTGGCGAGGAATGCCTCAACCTCAACGTGTGGACCCCCGATTCCCGGGGATCCGGCTTGCCGGTACTGGTCTGGATTCACGGCGGCATGTTCACGAAGGGGTCCGGATCCGTCGCCGGCTACCGCGGCACCTCCTTCGCCCGCGACGGGGTTGTGTGCGTCACGATCAACTACCGGCTCGGTGCCGAGGGCTTTCTCCACCTCGATGACGGCACCGACAACCTGGGGTTGCTGGACCAGATCGCCGCGCTCGAGTGGGTCCAGGGCAACATCGCCGCCTTCGGCGGCGATCCGGGGAGGGTGACCGTCGCCGGCCAGTCCGCCGGGGCCATGAGCATCATCACCCTTATGGCCATGCCCCGCGCCCGAGGCCTGTTCCGCCAGGCGGTCACCCAAAGTGGGGCGGCCGCCCAGACACTCACGGCTGAGACAGCCGCGGGCGTCGCCTCAAGGCTGGCCGAGTCGCTCGGGGTTGCCCCGACCCGTGAGGCCTTCAGCGAGGTGCCAGTCGAACGGCTCACGCGGGCGGCGTCCGCCCTCCTCAAGCAGGTCCAGACCGCCTCGGATCCGGCCAGGTGGGAAAGCCTCCCCTTCGCCCCGGTCCTCGACGGCGACACCCTCCCCGACCACCCGCTCGACGCGTTGAGAAGGGGTGCCGGCAGCGGCGTGCGGCTCCTGGCCGGGTGGAACCGGGACGACACCCGGATCGGCCTCGTCCCCACCGGCATGATTGACATCGTGGACGAGCCCATCCTCTCCGCAGTCGTGGGCGCCCACGGCGCGCCCGACGGGACGGTCGAGCGCTACCGGGCAGCCCGGCCGGGAGCGAGCAACGGGGACCTGCTCGCTGCCGTGACCACCGACTGCTTCATGCGGGTTCCGGCGATCCGGGTCGCCGAGGCACGCCTCGAGGCAGGCGAGGCCGACACCTGGATGTACCGCTTCGACCACGAGTCGCCGAGTTTCGCCGGCCGCCTCGGCGCCGCCCACGCGGTGGAGATCCCGTATGTGTTCGACCTCCTCGACGAGGAGTCCAGCCACGCCCTCGTCGGCGACGAACCATCACAGGTCGTCGCCGATACGGCCCACGGCGCCTGGGTCCGCTTTGTTGCCGACAGCGACCCGGGCTGGCCCCGGTACAACCTGGCCGACCGGTCCACCGCGCTGATCGACGAGGGGATCACCGTCGTCGACGACCCCGACGGTGCCGAGCGCGAGGTGTGGGCCGGTCGACGCTGATCGGAGTTGTCGGTTGCCCCCTGGCGCGTATGCCCGGCGCCCGCGCCGAGTGGTTGCCGGTCGTGGGACACACCCCGATGATGGATGACCCCCAATCGACCGGCAAACTGCTCCTGGACCACGCCGAAGCCACCGCCCCCACCAGCTGAACAGATCGCCGCTAACAGGAGGATCCTTGCCGGGCACCGGGGGTGCGCATTGTCGCGCGCCCGAGCCATGTCCTGAGAATTGTCGCGTTGCGCGCCACCGCGTAGTGGCTCCTAACATTGTCAGCGTGGGGTCAGCCGAGCCGGTTCGCGCCGGTGTACCTCGATGGGAGATCACGGTCCCGTCGCGTCCTGGCCGGCTGCCGGGGGTCGTGATGGCAGGGTTCAGCGATCAAGCGAATGAGTTCCTCGACATCGCGTTGGTCCCGCACCCCGCGGTTACGGTGATCTTCGACCTCGGCGACCAACCATTCGTCGTCGAAGACGGCTGTGGTTCGCAGCAGCGAGAACGCGTCGTCGCCGGACTCGCGCCCAACAGGGCTCGAGGGCGGGGGTTGGCCAGAAGTTCCGAGTGCCTCCAGTTGCGGCTTTCGCCGGTGGTCGCACACGCGGTCTTGGGCGCCTCCTCGGAGCTGGGCGGGACGGTGGTCGCCCTCGATGACCTCTGGGGACGAGAGGCCGTGCGAATCCAAGAGCGATTGCGTGCCGCCCGGTCGTGGGAGGACCGATTCGCGATCGCGGAGGCTGCGCTGGCTCGGCGGGACGACGCACGCCGAGCTGTCGACCCGGAAGTCACCTTCTCCTGGGGGCAGATGGTGGCTAACCGAGGGCGGGTACGTGTCGAACGACTGGTTGCCGAGATGGGCTGGAGCCGCAAGCGCCTCTGGTCTCGGTACCAAGGTAGCCGCCCATGGTCCTGAACACCTCATCGGACGGCAGGTCGGCCCCGTCCTGGGTGCGGACCCGTTCGATCACCAGGCCGTGGCTGCGGCCACGGCGGGCCTCGGCGCCGGCGACGATAACGATGCCGTCGCCCTCGCGGATGAACACCCGGCCCGGGGTGCCACCGTAGATGCCCTTTGGAGACCGAGGCCTTCAGGATGCGGATGCACTCGCCCTTGTAGTGGGTGAAAGCTTTGGGGTAGGGGTCGGACTGGGCGCGCACCAGCCGTTCGATGTCCTCGGCGGGCCAGGTCCAGTCGATGTTGCTGTCCTCGATCGAACGCTTGTGGAAGAAGCTGGCCTTCGAGCGGTCCTGGGGCGTCCAGCCGGTGTGGCCGGAGGCGATGAGATCCAAGGCCTCGGCGACGATGGGGGCGATGAGGTCGACGGTGCGGTGGAACAGGTCGGTGGCGGTGTCGCCCGGGCCGACCGGGACGGCGATCACGCGGCCCGGGGGCCGTGCTCCGCTGGGTGCCGTCGGCTGGACCTCACCGTTGGGTGATGGAGGGATTCCTGTGGGTGACCAATCTGGATCCATAAGGGTGGACCGATAACCAAATTTCGGGCATGCTTGTCGAGATCTTCAGTCAAATCGAAGGGATGATCACGTGCGAATGCCCGGCAAGGCAATCCTTTTCGCGACGGCACTCTGCATGGGGGGTGTCTTGGCGACCCCGGCGAACGCCGCTGCCGCACGCAGCCCGGAGGGCATCTGCGGGGCGGGCTTCGGCCGCGTCTCCGACGGCACGAAGGCCGTCTCGACGCCCAGCGGCCGCCGGTACGGCACGGTCTACCTGCTCTACAACCGCAAGACCCAGCAGAACTGCGTGGTCACGATCAAGTCCAGCTTCGTCGGTACGAAGACCCAGATGAGCGCCGAGCTCACCGTCATGCCCAAGGCGGTCAAGGACACGAAGCAGGACCCGACCGTGCGCCGGGACAGCGGCAGCTACAAGTACTACGCGGGACCGGTCAAGTACTGGGCCAAGCAGGCCTGCGTGAAGTTCCGGGGCACCATCAAGCCGAACGGGCACGACCCGGCCGTGGCCCGGGGCGGGCGCCAGAGCTGGGGCAACTGCGGCGGATAACGACGCCGCCGCTGCAGGAGGCCAAGGAAGTTGACGGGATCTCGTCCGATCATCTCAATCGGGCGGGATTTCGCGTTTCCAGAGTCCTTGAGGTTGCGACGGTCGGTTCACCTGCCGCCTTGCCGGAGATCAGCGCGGGATGACTCCCGCAGAGATCCGCCGGGCGGAAGCCGACTGCTCATAACCGTCGCGCGGACTCCTCCGGGGCGCGGAGCCTGGCCATGATGCGATCGAGGGCGGCCAGGTCGCCGGGATCCAGGGCGAGCAGGGAGCGCGGCGGGCGGGCCAGGATGCGCTCGGCCGCCTCGGCGGCGGCCGTCCCCGCCGGAGTGAGGGCGACGATCTTGCTGCGGCGATCGTCGGGGGAGATGCTGCGGGTCACGTAGCCGCGCTGCTCCAGATCGTCCACCATCAACGTGGTGTACGGCTTGTCGGTGGACAGGTTGGCGGTCAGCTCCCGCATGGTCATCGGCCCGGCCAGCAGGCGGCGCAGCGCCTTGACTCGGAAGAAGCTCACGCCGAGCGTCTCGGCCACCTCCTTGCGGCGGTTCTCCTGCCGCAGGACAAGGTCGTACATGGCGGTCCAGACGCGGGCCACCGCCTCCTGGTCGGGGGTGTCGCTCATGAGGCGTCCGCCGTTCTGTCGGGAGCGTGGGCGAGCCGTTCGGCGGTACGGGCGGCGCTGCGGCGGGCCCAGCCGGTCGTGGTCAGAATACCGAGCAGCACGATGGCCACCCCACACCCGGCGACGATCCACCAGCCGACGTGGCTGGCCGCCGGGAACCCGGTGGCGAACGGGCCGGACACCGCCGAGGTGACCAGCGAGCCGATGACCGCGACGCCGAGCGACTGGCCGATCTGGCGGCTGGTGGAGGCCACGGCCGCGGCCACACCGGCCTGGGTGCGTGGCATGCCGGACACGGCGGTGTTGGTGATCGGCGCGTTCAGCATGCCGAAGCCCAGCCCGAACAGCACGTACGCGGCCATGAGCCGCCAGGTCGGTGTGTCCGCCGACAGCCCCGTCATGATCAGGCCGCTGGCCGCCATGGTGGCCCCGGCCACCAGCAACGGGACGCGAGTTCCGGCGTTCCCGACGATCCGGCCCGACAGCGGCGCGCAGACCACGGTCAGCCCGGCCATGGGCAGCGTGTAGAGCCCGGCGTGCAGGGCGGACAGGCCCAGCACTTCCTGCAGGTAGAGGGTGTTGACGAACAGGAACCCGCCCAGCGCGGCGAAGCCGCACACGGCGATGACGGTGGCCCCCGTGAACGGCGCGCTGCGGAAGAAGCGCAGGTCGATCAGGGGTTCGGCGCGGCGCAGCTCGTACGGCGCCAGGCAGGCCAGCGCCAGCGCCGCGACCACGAAGCCGCCCAGCGTCCGCGGCGACCCCCAGCCGGCCTCCGGCGCCTCGATGAGGGTGTACGTCAGGGTGGCCAGCAGCACGATGACCAGCACCTGCCCGACCGGGTCCACCCGGCGCGGGCGCGGCGCGCGCGACTCCGGCACGAACAGCGCGCACAGCACGAACGCGACCAGCCCCACCGGGATGTTGATCCAGAAGATCGCCTGCCAGCCGACCGAGCCCACCAGCGAGCCGCCGACCAGCGGGCCCAGCGCCATGCTGATGCCGACCACGCCGCCCCACATGCCGATGGCCCGCGCCCGCTCGCGTGGTTCGGTGAAGGTGTTCGTGATGATCGACATGGCGACTGGATTGAGCATGGAGCCGCCGACGGCCTGCAGCGCCCGCGCCGCGATCAGCCAGCCAAGACCGGGCGCAAGCGAGCACATGAGCGAGCCGAGCGTGAACAGCGCCAGCCCCATCTGGAACGTGCGGCGTCGGCCGATCCGGTCCCCGGTCGAGCCGGCCAGCATGAGCAGGCTCGCCAGCACCACCGTGTAGGCGTCGATGATCCACTGCAGGCCGGAGACGGAGGCGTTCAGGTCGCGGCGGATGGCGGGCAGCGCGACGTTCACGATCGTGTTGTCCAGGCCGACGATGAACAGGCTCATGCAGCAGATGGCCAGGACGAGCATCCGCTGGCGAGGGCTGAGCGCGAGGGCGGACGCGGGCGGGGAGGGCGCCCTGCTGGTTATAGGCACATAACGATTATATTCGCATAACTAAAGATATGCCCGAAGGCCCCTAGCCGGTGGTCAGCTCGGGATTGCGCTGCCCTCGCAACCTCTGCCGATCCGGCCCGTCTCGAAGTACCGCACCACGTCGGCGGCGCACTCGGGCACCCGGGTGGTCGACACGTGCACGTCGTCGGCGACCGTGTAGACGGTGCCGCCGATGGCGCGCCGCGTCTGCAGCGTCCAGTCGTAGACGGACATGAACTCGTGCAGGTGTCCCGCCAGCACCAGTGACCCGCTGCCCCGCTTCAACGTGGCCTGCTGCACCGGCAGCGGCCAGCCGGGACACATGACAGGCAGTCCCCAGGACCGGCCGGTCGCCGGATGGCGCTTCACGAGCTGCTGGTAGGCACGCCAGGCAGAGTCGAAACCGGCCCGGCTGCTGTCCTCATTGCACGCGACGGCCAGGTTCATGGTCATGTTCAGTGTTTCGGGCGCGCCGGGAACGGGCGTCCCCATCATCGAAGCGCCGAGCAGCTCCTTGACGGTGGGCGGGGCGGTGCTGCCCGTCGTCTTCCGCAGTTCGGCCAGAGCCTTGCCCGCGCGCGCCCACTCGGTCGAGTTGCGCCTGGCCAGGTCGGCGACGGCCGAGCCGTCGATGGGCCGCTGCAGGTCGGTGTAGGTCTTGGGGCTCTTGTCGTACGCGCGGACCAGCTTCGCCACCTCCTCGCGCACCTGCCGAGCGGTGGCACCGAGACCGTAGATCTGATCGTGGCGGGCCAGCCAGGCGGCCATGCGCCCGAAGTTACGCTCGGCCGCCACCGTGCTGTCCTTGGCGTGCTCGTCAATACGGGTCCACGGCGGCGCCACGCTGTCCAGGAAGGCCCGTCCGGTGTGCCCGGGGAACAGGCTGCGGTACACCATGCCCAGATAGGTGCCCCAGGAGAAGCCGAGCAGGTTGAGCTCGCTCTCACCCAGCGCGGTCCGTACCAGGTCCAGGTCCTTGGCCACGTTCTCGGTGGTGAGCTGTCCGAGGAAGGCGGGGTCGGAGCGTCCGCACTTCTGGTTGGCGGCGACCTGGGCGTCGTATATCTTCCTGGCCGCCTCCTTGGTCAGCGTGCCGGGCTCCTGCGGGCCTACAGGCGAGGTGGGGCAGGCGACCTTGGTGCTGTACCCAACCCCGCGCGGGTCGAAGCCGATGATGTCGTATCGCTCGTTGAGCCCAGCCATCTCCTCGTTCCTGAGCGCGGCCCGCAGGACCGGGTCCAGGTATCCGCTGTTGCCCGGCCCGCCCGGCAGGACGGCGATGGCGCCGAGCCGGTGGGCCTCGTCCGCGGCGGCCAGCCGGGTCACCGCGATGTCGATCTTCCGCCCGGCGGGGTCACGGTGGTTCAGCGGGACGCTGACCGTCCCGCACTCCAGGCGCTTCATCAAGGAGCGGAAGGCCGCGACCTTGTCCTCCGTCACGCCCAGGCTGCGGATCACCTCATCGGAGTAGGCCGGGCAGGATTTCCACTGCACAGAAGACACGCCGGAGCTCGCGCTCGCGCCGACGGTAGCGGTGGCGCCCGCCGCGAAAGGATGTGCCACCAACCCCGCCAGCGCCAGGCCCAGGGCCGTCAGTGAAGTTCGGTACGTCATGCGGACCAGTAGTAGAGCAGCGGTTGTTTCCTTACCGTTTCTATGAGTTCTATGAGGATGGTCGCCGATCAATGCTCACAAGCAGGTCGGTGAGCAGCCGCGCGACGTAGGCCGGGATGCCGCCGGTGACGGCCCGGTCCAGGACGAGTGGAGCCGCTGGGAGATGGACGGAGCGGACGATCCGTCCCGGGAGGACGGGGGCCCAGGAGTAGTCGAAGAAGTCGCCGACACCGACCATCGAGCCGATCACCATCGCTGTCAGGGTCGGCAGCGTCATGGTGCGCGCGGTCTCAGCGTGCGTGCTGTCCTGGCTCATCGTCGTTCACTTCCCCGGCGGTTGCACGCCCCGAGCGCGTCACCTGCCAGGCGACCTACCCGGGCACATGCCACAGGAGGGTCCGCGACGGGTCAGGCTCCTTCCTTCGACGGGACGGCTGGTGCGGTCGTGCCGGTGGCGGCGCGGGCGGTGAACAGGTGCGCCAGGAGGGCGGTCAGGAGCACGAGGTGGGCGGCGATGCCTCCCCAACTGCCGGCGCTGATCGTCTTGTCGAGGATGGCGAGGGTGTCGAGCGCCGCCAGGGCCGCGTTGAGCAGAGCGTTGGCCAGCACCGTCCCGGTGGCGGGCCGTACGCCGGTCGACCAGTTGGCGACGGCGAAGGCGATGAGGATCACGCCGACGGTGCGTGCGGCGAAGATGTCGAACGGTGTCATGGGCTGCCCGAGCCCGGAGGCGGCGGCCTGTGGGGCGAGGAGGGAGGCCAGGCCGAGCAGCCCGAGGTAGACCGCGGAGATCCGCAGCCAGAGGCGGGCGGTCATGAGACGCGCGGTCATGTGGCGGTCGGCGCGTCGATGCCGGTCGCCGCGAGGTCGTAGCGGATGCCGGTGAGCCGTTCGGACTCCTGCCACAGCCGTCGTTGCAGGTCGGCGTCGTGCGATCGGGGCGTGGAGCGCGCCGGCACGGGGTGGCGGCCGGTGAACTCGTTCCAGCCATCGGGGCCGTAGTAGTCGCCGCCGCGGGCGCGGGGGTGGGTGGCGGCGCGCAGGGTGGGCAGGGCGCCGGTGTCCTCGTCCTGGATGAGCCAGGAGAACAGCATCCGGGCGCGGGGGTGGACGACGAACCGGAAGTGCCACGGGCTGTGGCGCAACAGGCGGGTACGGACGGCGCCGGGGTGGGCGGCCACGGCGATCGTGCCGGTGCCGG